>DAIDBB010000341.1 GCA_027310325.1 bacterium
AATGAATTGTCATTTGTATTGCCCGCCTTGACCCGCCCTTGAAAGGGCGGGATTGCGGCGGGCTCCCATTCAAGGAGGTACAAAGTGTTATTTTTTCCGGTGGCCTTGGCTTTTGCCGAAGATGCGGGAGGTTTTACCTCCCCGGGGATGTCTGGTCTTCTGAACATCGCCCCGCTCATACTTCTTTTCGTGGTGTTTTACTTCCTCCTCATCCGCCCGCAGCAGAAAAGGGCGAAAGAGCACAAGGAGATGCTCCAGAACATTCAGAAGGGCGATAACGTCGTAACCACCGGCGGGATCCACGGCAAGGTGACTTCGGTCGCTGAAGACACCATTACCGTTGAGATAGCCGATAACGTCAGGATCAAGGTCTCCAAGGAGGCCATCTCCATCAGAAAGCCACAGGGTTAGTCCCGCGATACCTTAAAAAAGAAGACGGAGTGCTATACATATGAGAAGCATCATGGCGCGCGTATCGTTGCTCGCGGCTTTTACCATGCTGGCGATCGTCCTTTTTCTGCCGTCTACACCGCTTGCGGACAGGCTGCCGGATTTCTGGGTGAAAAAGATCCCGAAGATAGTCCTCGGGCTCGACCTTCAGGGCGGCATGCACCTTGTCCTTGACGTCGACCAGGACAAGGCGATAGAGAACCACGTGCAAAGGGTCGTAGGTTCCGTCTCCGATTCGCTCAAGAAAAAGCAGATACCGTTCACGTCGATCTCGGCCGCGGGCGCCTCCGGCATGTCCATCTCTTTCCCTGACGAAAAGACAAGGGAGGCCGTTAACAGGCTAATCGGGGAGGAGTATCCGGTCTTCGGCTCTCCGGCTGTCAAGGACGGGACGATGACCTATCAGCTAAACGACAAGGAAACCACCCGCCTCAAGGAATCCGCCCTTTCCCAGGCGCTCGAGACCATAAGGAACAGGATAGACAAGTTCGGGGTCTCCGAGCCCGTCATACAGAAGCAGGGCGAGAGGGAAATAGTCGTCGAACTTCCGGGCCTTAAGGACCCGGAAAGGGCCATACAGCTTATCGGAAAGACCGCTGTCCTCGAGTTCAGGCTACTGGATGAATCCGGCGACGTCTCAAAGGCGCTAAAGTTCGGCCCCCCGCCCGATGACGATATACTCTACGAGGTCAAGCGCGCCAAGGACGGGACCTCCGAGAGGATCCCGTTCCTCGTTAAAAAGGAAGTGCTTCTGACCGGGGACTTTTTGTCGGACGCGAGGGTGGCAATAGACTCGCAGTTCAACGAGCCGTACGTGGCGCTCACTTTCGATTCGAACGGCGCGAAGATATTTGAAAGGATAACGAGCCAGAATACCGGCAAGAGGCTCGCCATAGTCCTTGACGGCAACGTCCACTCCGCCCCCACCATTCGGGAGGCGATAAGCGGCGGGCGGGCCCAGATATCTGGCGGGTTCGCCTACGATGAGGCCACGGACCTCGCCATAGTCTTAAGGGCAGGAGCGCTTCCCGCCCCTGTCAATATCATACAGAACGTTACGGTCGGGCCGTCGGTCGGACAGGACTCCATCAGGTCCGGCGTAAAGGCCGGAATCCTCGGCGGTTTCCTTGTCCTTTTATTCATGTTCGTTTACTACAAGGTGTCCGGGCTTGTGGCCGATTTCGCCATGGGCCTTAACGTGATAATGCTCCTCGGCGCGATGGCGTGGCTCAATTCCACCCTTACGCTTCCCGGTATCGCCGGCATAGTTCTTACCATGGGCATGGGGGTCGATTCGAACGTCCTGATATTCGAGAGGATAAAAGAGGAGCTCAAGACCGGCCGTACCCCCCGCTCGGCCGTAAACGCCGGATACGACAGGGCCTGGTGGACTATAATAGATTCCCACGTGACGACGCTTATAACGGCGGCCGTCCTTTTCCAGTTCGGGAGCGGCCCGATAAAGGGGTTCGCGGTATCCTTGAGCCTCGGGATACTCATAAACCTTTTTACATCGCTTGTCGGGACGAAGGTAATCTTCGACATCCAGAACGAAAGGCTGAGGGTAAAGAGGCTTAGCATTTAGCAGGCTGCTGAAAAAGTCCGCCTGCTTCGTTGTCGTCGTCGCTCGTCGTTGCGGCGTACATGCAAAGTACGCCTCATTCCTCGCTTCTCGACGCCTCGCATCCGGAGCTTTTTGAGCAGCCTGAACAAGTTCCGGGTTTTTCAGCAAACTGTTAGAGATAAGTAACGCGAATTGGACACGGAGGCCTGATGGACATCTGGGGTGAGACAAATATCGATTTCATGGGTAAACGCTGGATACTGTTTACCGTTTCGGGGATAGCTGCGATAATCGGGCTCATCGCGATAATAGCCATACCGCTCGGAAAGGCAAACCTCGGGACCGACTTCGCCGGCGGCATAGCCATACAGTTCAGGTTTGAAAAGCCCGTATCGATCGAAAAGGTGAGGCTCCTTATGGAAAAGGGCGGCTTCAGGGACGCCAACCTGCAGCAGTTCGCGGAGCCCGATAAGCTCCTTATAAGGCTTAAAAGGAGCTCCGGCGACCTGAGGGCCGTCTCCAAGTCGATCGGGGACGTCTTTACGAACGGCATCCCGGATAACCGTTTCACCGTTGAGTCCACCACCGAGATAGGCCCGACGGTCGGTAAAAAGCTCCAGCGCGACGCCCTCTGGGCGGTAGGCATCTCGATGCTCGGCATACTCATCTACGTAGCCTGGAGGTTCGAGTTCAGGTTCGGCGTTGCCGCCGTGATAGCTACCCTGCACGACGTCCTTGCGGTCATGGGGTTTCTTTACATAATAAACAAGGAGATGACGCTCCTCATCGTCACCGCCCTTTTGACCCTGGCCGGATATTCGCTCACCGATACGGTCGTCGTATTCGACAGGATCCGCGAGAACATGCATAAGAGGACGAAGGAGGAGCTGATCCCTCTCATAAACAGGTCCGTAAACGAGGTCCTCCACAGGACGATAGTAACGTCATTTACCGTGGTCTTGACGCTTACATCCCTCCTTATATTGGGAGGGGAGGTTATCCATGACTTCGCTCTTACGCTTTTCGCAGGCGTCATCGTAGGCACTTATTCCTCGATATTCATAGCAAGCCCCATACTCCTTTTCTGGGGAGACAAGGAAAAACTGGGGACCGCCAGCCACCGGGCATAGGAAGGCCGGTTTTCTCAAAGATCCGGCATATGTCATTAAGATGACATGATACGTTTGTATTAATCCCGAATTTAGACCTTTCAAGCCCCGTTTACTATTGACTTTTCGGTAAAATAATATAAAATTTTGCTAACGTGAACAGAGTCTCTGTGGCTCATGAAGGGCCGCCGGAAAGATGGCAAAGATGCCCGCAGTACCCTTGAGGTATTGAAGGCTTTTTTTTTATTGATCCAGGGACATTAGAGCAGCCAATCTTAAGAAAAAGCTACGCGGGACGATGGCTATAATCGCAAAAGACGGATTATCGGATAGACCTCCGGGAAAGACATTGGAAAAACAGATCGAGAGCGGCGCAGCCGGCGGCATTTCCATAGACCTTTCCACCTGGAAGG
>DAIDBB010000478.1 GCA_027310325.1 bacterium
GGTCGCTTCGACCTTCTCGGCCTCGTTTTTCCTGAGGACCCCGTTATCGACGAATATGCAGGTGAGGTTATCTCCTATCGCCTTATGGACCAGGACCGCCGCCACGGCTGAGTCGACCCCGCCGCTTATGCCGCATACGACCTTCGCGTCGCCCACTTTTTCCCTTATTTGGGCTATGGCGGTTTCGACAAAAGATTTCATCGTCCATGAAGGGTAGCACCCGCAGACGCGGAAGAGAAAATTCTTTAATATCTTCGAGCCTTCCGGAGTATGAACTACCTCAGGATGGAACTGGACCCCGTATATCCGCCTTCTCGGATCGGCCATGGCCCCGATCCTGGTATTGTCGCTTTGAGCTATCGCTTTGAACCCGGCTTGCATCTCCCGGACCTTGTCACCATGGCTCATCCATACGTTTAAGCGGTCTTTACCGGCAGGCGCCACGTCCTTGAATAGAGCGGCTGTCGTGTCCACGCTTATTGAAGCCGGGCCGTATTCGCGTTTTTTGGACCTTTCGACGCGGCCCCCTAAAAGCTTTGCGGTCAGCTGCATGCCGTAGCATATGCCGAGTACCGGCACGCCTGTATCAAAGACCGATTTCGAGACGACAGGGGCGCCTTTGTCGTAAACGCTTGAAGGCCCTCCGGACAGTATTATCCCTCTCGCGTTAAAGGATCTTATGAAGTCCGGACCGCAGTTGTACGGATGGATCTCGCAATATACCTTCGCCTCACGGACGCGCCTTGCTATAAGCTGGGTATATTGTGAACCGAAATCAAGGATAAGTATCTTCTGAGAATGGATGTCCATGTCTGTTATCTTATATTCAAAGGCCTGGATTTTATGGGATGAAAACCTTTAGAAGTCCTGTTTGTAGTTCGGCGCCTCTTTTGTAATGGTCACGTCATGGACATGACTTTCCCTGAGGCCTGAAGAAGTTATCTTAAGGAACCGGGCCTTTTCGTGGAGTTCCGGTATCGTCTTCGCGCCGCAATACCCCATGCCGGCCCTCAGGCCGCCGATGAGCTGATATACGGTGGAAGATATCGGGCCCTTGTGGGGGACCCGGCCTTCGATGCCTTCCGGGACAAGTTTAAGCTCGCTCTTAACCTCATCCTGGAAGTATCTGTCCTTGCTGCCCTTTTTCATGGCCTCGATCGACCCCATGCCGCGGTAGACCTTAAACGTCCGCCCCTGGTAAAGTATCGTCTCTCCGGGGCTTTCGTCGGTGCCCGCGAAAAGGCCCCCTATCATTATCGAATCGGCGCCCGCGGCCAGGGCCTTGGTTATATCCCCTGAATACTTTATGCCTCCGTCCGATATGACGGGTATGTTCTTCTTCCTGGCGACATTTACGACTTCGCTTACGGCGGTTATCTGCGGGACCCCTATGCCGGTGACTATCCTTGTCGTGCAGATGGACCCAGGACCAACGCCCACTTTTACGGCGTCAACGCCCGCTCTTATGAGGGCCTCGGCGGCCTCGGCGGTAGCGACGTTGCCGGCTATAAGCTGGCAGTTGAAGTTCTTTTTCGTCGATTTTACGGCGTCGAGCACCCCTTTACTGTGCCCGTGAGCAGTGTCCACGACTATGCAGTCCGCACCGGCCTTTAGAAGCGCCTCTATGCGCGGCTCCCTGTCGAAAGAAACGCCCACGGCGGCCCCTACCCTCAAGCGGCCTAATCCATCCTTGCATGAATTGGGGAACCTCTCCCTTTTCTCGATGTCGGTTACCGTTATGAGCCCCTTGAGTCTATTCTTTTTGTCGACTATCGGGAGCTTCTCGATCCTGTGTTTGTGGAGTATATCCTTGGCCTTCTCGATGGGGATCCCAACGGGGGCTGTTACGACCTTGCGCGTCATTATATCTGAGATCCTACGGGAGGGGTCGGTTTCGAACCGGAGGTCCCTGTTAGTAAGTATGCCAACGAGCACATCGTCCTTCACGATGGGGAAGCCCGAGATCTGTTCTTTTTTCATTATTTCAAGGGCATCGGACACCTTCTGCTCGGGAGTAAGGGTCTTGGGCTTCAATATCATCACGGACTCGTACTTCTTGACCCTGTCCACCATAGAGGCCTGCTCTTCAATCGTTAGGTTCTTATGGATTATGCCTATCCCGCCGTCCTGTGCTATGGCTATGGCAAGACGGTACTCGGTTACGGTATCCATAGCCGCGCTTATCAGAGGCACGTTAATGCGTATCT
>DAIDBB010000347.1 GCA_027310325.1 bacterium
TCGTTGACCTTCTCGAGTCTTTTTACGGGGTCGAGCGTCTCGAGGACGGACTGCGCCTCGTCGATCTTGAGGCCCAGGTTGGCCGCGACGAGGTCGGCCATGCGCCCCGGGTCCTGGATGTTATCGAGGACCATCATCACTTCCTGGAATACGACCTTCCCGAGGGACGCGAGCTTCTCGAGCTGCTCCCTGACGTTACGCATCATGGCCTCGACCTCGAGGGAAAGCGGGGACACCGGGGTTTCTTTTATCTTTGTGATGTTTACGGTGTAGGAAGGCCTGGTCTGTATGAACTTGTTGACCTCGGCGCGGCTTAGGCCCTGGACGAGTATCTTGACTCTCCCGTCGGGCAGCTTCAGCATCCGCATGATCATGCTAACGGTGCCGTGCGTATAGAGGTCTTCCGGTTCGGGGTCTTCCTTGTTTATGTCTTTCTGGGTGGCGGTGAAGACGAGCCTGTCCTTGGTAAGCGCGGCATCGACGGCGTTTATGGACCTTTCTCTTCCGACGAAAAGCGGCACTATCATGAAAGGGAATATGACGACGTCCCTCACGGGCAGAAGCGGCAGGACATCGGGGATTACCAGCTGCTCCTCTTCCTTTTTTTCTTCGTCCACTTTTTTTTCTTCCGCCATTAACGTGTCCTCACTTTATATGGATTCTATCGGCACCTTCTTGGTGTGCGAACGCTTGTCCGCCACCCTGGGTATTATTATTGTCAGTATGCCGTTTCTGTAGAGCGCCTTTACCCTGACGGTGTCGACCGGAAAAGGTATCTCTATCGACCTCGAGAGCTTCCCGAAGGACCTCTCCATGCATACGTAGTTTATCTTGTCCTCCTCAAAACACTCAAACTTGATCGCCTTTACCGTAAGAGTGTTCTTATGGAGGGTTATTTCAATGTCCTCCCTGCGCACGCCAGCCATCTCGACCTCCATCACTAGCTCCGAATTTGTCGAGTACATGTCTACGTTTGGTATGTGGGCTATCGGCTCGTGCTGGAGGAAAATGCCGGCGTCATCGATCCATTCGTGGAAGTACTGGCTGAGATTGTCGGTTTCCGCCGGAGCCGCGTTTTTTTTGGATATCTTTGCCATATCAACATCCCGGACCGGTAACTCAGTGAGGCGATTTCGGAACTTTCATGCCCCTGATAAGCGCCTGAGACGCTTCACGTCTTCAGACTTTTCAAGAACCTCGTCATCTCAAGCCGCAGTTCCGGCCTTTTCATCGCGAGCGAGATATTGGCCTTGAGGAATCCCAGCTTGTCGCCGGCGTCGTAACGGTCGCCTTCGAACTCATAAGCGTATATCTCCTGGGACTTGACCAGTATCCTCAGGGCGTCGGTAAGCTGCAGTTCCCCGCCTTTGCCGAACTCGGTCTTTTCCAGGGCGTCGAAGATCTCGGGCGTCAGTATGTATCTTCCGATGATGGCAAGATTAGATGGCGGGTTTTTCTGCGGCTTTTCGACCAGGTCCAGCACCCGATACAGTCCCGGGGCGACGAGCTTGCCCTTGATCACCCCGTAGAGATGGGCCTCGCTTTTGGGCACGCGCTGGACGGCAAGGACGCTCGAGTTGAACCGCTTAAAGACCCCGACCATCTGTTTCATTACAGGTGTTTTCGAGACAATTATATCATCGCCGAGAAAAACCGCAAAAGGTTCGTTATTTATGATATTTTTCGTGATGAGTATGGCGTGTCCAAGGCCGAGCGGCTTTTTCTGCCGCGTGTATACGAAATGGACCAGCTCGGAGACGTTCTTTATCATATGGAGCAGTTCGTCCTTGCCGCGCTCCCTTAAAAGTATCTCGAGCTCAAAGGATGTGTCGAAGTGGTCCTCGATAGCGGTTTTCCCCATACCCGTTACGATGATTACCTCCTCGAGCCCGGACGCCTTGGCCTCTTCCACCGCGTACTGGATAAGCGGCTTGTCAACTATGGGGAGCATTTCCTTGGGTATTGCCTTGGTCGCCGGCAGGAACCTGGTGCCGAAACCGGCGGCTGGGAAAACTGCTTTTTTAATATTCATATCGGTGGATGATAATAAGTTTTTCTCAATAAGTCAAGGTTGCCGAGCGGTTATCTTTATAGGGTTCAATCATGACACGGGTTCGAGGGAAGCGTACTTTACGATGAGCTTTTTTACCCCGGCGTCCTGGAAGTTTATCGTAAGTTTAGCGTCTTCGCCCGAGCCTACCCTATCTTTTATTATGCCTATGCCGAAACTCGGATGCGTGACAAGCATGCCCACCTTCCACGGGTTTTCCTCATAGACCTCGTCCGGATAGAACTCATGGCCGCCTTCGGCCGTGTAATAGAGCTCGTTTGAGAGGCCGTCCAGAACGTCGTCCTTTTCGGGGATGTCGAGTAGCCCTGGAGGTATCTCGTCTACGAACCTTGACCGCGCCTGATATCTCGTTTCGCCGAATACGGTCCGCATCTTTGCCGAACATAAGAAGAGCTCTTCCCTGGCACGGGTCATGCCGACGTAGCAGAGCCTTCTTTCCTCCTCGACCTTCCCGGGGTCGTCAGCGCTTCGCGAATGCGGGAAAAGGCCGTCTTCCATGCCCGCCATGAAGACGACCCTGAACTCCAGGCCCTTTGCCGAATGGACCGTCATGAGGGTTATCCTGTCGGCTTTGTCCTCGTAGCCGTCGACGTCGCTTATGAGGGCCGCCTGGTCGAGAAAATCCGAAAGCACGGCCCCCGGGTTCATCTCCTCGAAGTCCTTGATGGCGGAGATAAGTTCGAAGAGGTTCTCGCTCCGTTCGAGCGCCTCCTCGGTGCCTTCCTCCTGGTACATGAGCATATAGCCGGAATCCTCGAGGAGCCGAAGCGTCCGCTCGTGGAGGCTCAGGCCCCCGGCGTCTTTCCTGAAGTCGTCCAACGCTTCTATGAAGCCGGCTACGCGTGTTTTCCGGAGCATCCCTTCAACGAGGGCGGCCCTGAAGGCCTCGAATAGCGGTATCCCGCGCTCCATGCCGAGCGAGCGGACCTTGTCGAAGGTGCTCTTTCCCACGCCCCTTGGAGGTGTGTTTATGACGCGCTGAAGGCTCAAAGAATCGTTGGGGTTGGACGTGATCCTCATGTAAGCCAGCGCGTCCCTTATCTCTTTCCTGTCGTAGAACCGTACGCCTCCCACGATGGTATAGGGTATGCCTTCCCTTATGAGGGCCTCCTCGAAGATCCTTGATTGCGCGTTGGTCCTGTAAAAGACCGCGAAGTCCCTGTACCTGAGGGGGGCTCCGCGGTCAAGGAGTTCCT
>DAIDBB010000381.1 GCA_027310325.1 bacterium
GGTAATAGGGAGCGGCTCGAAGATAGACAACCTCGTCCAGATAGCTCATAACGTAAAGATCGGCTCGGATACGGTGATGGCCGCCCAGACCGGCATAGCCGGGTCGACCAGGGTCGGGAGCCGCGTCCAGTTCGGCGGACAGGTGGGGCTTGCGGGCCATATAACCATAGGGGACGACTCCATGATAGGGGCCCAGTCCGGGGTCATGAGCGACCTGCCCGGAAAGGCCGCCTGGTCGGGCTCCCCGGCCATGCCACACAGGGACTGGCTTAGAGCACAGGCCGTTTTTTCAAAACTCCCGGGGCTTAAAAAGAAGGTCGAAGAGCTTGAAAAGAAAATAAAGGAAATAGAAAACCTGAAGGGCCAGGACAACGGTTGACTTAATTTGAATCCGTCCGACCCGTCAATGACGCGAACGATCGCAGGGCACTCTAATCGAAGGAAAAGGGGCTAAATATGACTGACTCGGTCAAGGTAGAATCCGGCACAGCGATGGGTCAAGCAGGGGCTGTGATAGACAATAAGGAGATACAGTCCATACTCCCGCACCGATACCCTTTTCTATTGATAGACAAGGTCCTTGACCTAGAGGCCGGGAAAACCGCAAGGGGGTTGAAGAACGTCACCATAAACGAGCCCTTTTTTCCGGGACATTTCCCGGGGCACCCGGTCATGCCAGGGGTTCTCATAATAGAGGCGATGGCGCAGGTCGGAGGGGTGCTGGCGTTCAAGTCCGCCGGCACCAACAACAGGGTCGTCTACTTCACGGGCATAGACAAGGCCAGATTCAGGCGTCCTGTACTTCCCGGGGATTCCCTCAAGCTTACCGTTAACGTCATAAAGACGCGCGGGGCGGTTTGGGTCTTCAAGGGAGAGGCCCGCGTGGCCGGCGCGCTTGTGGCCGAGGCGGAGCTTATGGCCACGATAATGGAAAAGTAAACGGCCATTTTTAAAAAAAATCCATGACCGGAGAGCGGGAGAATAATCATAAGATGAATAAGACCGTGGAAAAGGCCGCAGAGGTAAAGATCGACCCTACCGCCTTCGTGCACCCGACGGCGGAGCTCGACCTCGGGGTCGAGGTCGGGCCCTATTCGGTCTTGGGCGAAGGGGTAAGGATAGGCAGGAACACCTCGATAGGCTCTCACGTGGTCATAGACAAGTGGACGACGATAGGCCGTGATTGCTCCATCTTCCAGTTCGTCTCGATCGGGGCGGCCCCGCAGGACCTAGGCTACAAGGGCGAGAAGACAGAGGTCATCATAGGCGACAATAACGTCATAAGGGAGTTCGTCACGATCCACAGGGCCACGACAAAGGAGAGGAGAAAGACGGTCTGCGGGAGCAACAACCTCTTCATGAACTACGTCCACATAGCCCACGACTGCAACCTGGGGAACGGCATAATAATGGCGAACTCGGCGACACTCGCGGGCCACGTCTCCATAGACGACCACGCCATAGTCGGGGGGCTGGTGGCCGTCCACCAGCACGTGCGCATCGGCGCGTACTGCATAATCGGCGGCGCCTCGGCCGTAAGCAAGGACATCCCTCCCTACGTCATGGCCGTGGGTAACAGGGCGCGGGTCTATGGCCTGAACGCCGTCGGCATAAAGAGGCAGGGCTTCCCGAAAAAGGAACTTGACGAGATAAAAAAATCGTACCAGATAATCTTCAGGTCGTCGCTCAAGCTTACCGACGCCATGGAAACGCTCAAGAAAGAGCTTCCGGACTCGAGGCACGCCCAGAGGTTCCTTGACTTCATAAAGGGCTCGAAAAGGGGCATAGCGCGGGTACGGACGAAAAGGAAGGGCGATGCGGAAGAAGATTAGGGCCGCTGTAATAGGCGTCGGCTACCTCGGGAAACTCCACGCCGAGAAGTACTCCAGGATAGAAAGGGCCGAGCTTGTCGGCGTCGTTGACGCGGACCCGGCCAGGGCCAGGGAGATAGCTGACTCCCTCGGGGTAAGGGCCTACGCGAACCACGCCGACCTCATCGGCAAGGTCGACGCGGTAAGCATAGTCACGCCTACTGAAAGCCACTTCAGTATCGGGATGGACTTCCTTTCAAGGGGGGTCGATACCCTCGTTGAAAAGCCGATAGCCGCCACAGTAAAGGAAGCGGAGAGGCTCGTAAAAGAGGCGAAAAGGACCAAGGCGATACTTCAGGTCGGCCACCTCGAGAGGTTTAACGCGGCCGTGGCCGGTCTTAACAAGCTGGTCAAAAAACCCCGCTATATCGAGACCAGGAGGCTCGCGCCTTTTCCGAACAGGTCCACCGACGTCGACGTGATACTCGATCTGATGATACACGACATCGACATAGTCCTTAATATCGCGAAAAGCACGATTTTGACAGTCGAGGCCTCGGCAGTGCCCGTCGTATCCGACAGGGCGGATTTCGCCAACGCGAGGGTCGTTTTCAAGAACGGGTGTGTGGCGAACCTGACGGCCAGCAGGGCATCGAAAGATAGAGTTAGGACGCTCCACCTCTTCCAGGACAACGGGGAGAACCTTAAGGTCGATTACATAAACCAGACGCTTACCGTATCGAGAGGCACAGGCAACGCGGAGGGCGAAAAGGTCGCTTTCGAGGAGGCGGCCATCGTCAAAAGCGACTCGCTCCTCGAAGAACTGAAGGCGTTTGTAGAATGCTGCGCCGAGAGGACCGCCCCGGCGGTCAGCGGGACAGACGGACTAAATGCCCTTCAGCTCGCTAATTTGATCCAGTCGGTCGCCAAGAAGCGCCTGACAGTACGCTGAAAAACGTCTTGAGAGAACCTTTTTGGTGCTGCGCACGGCGATGGTTCAGCGCGCGCCGGGCAAGAAGAACGATATTCTTGTACGGCCGTTGAACGAATTGCCGTCCGCACGGGTTTCCTCAAACTCTCTCCAAAAACTTTAAACGTCTTTAAAGAGGGCCCGGGGGAATCATTTCTACGGAAAGTTTCCCTTAGAATGTTCTTCAGTGTCATGCGCCACGGCCTTTCCCCAAAAACCCCTATGGATAAATCGATATTCATTATAAGCGGAGAGGAGTCCGGGGACATGCACGGGGC
>DAIDBB010000385.1 GCA_027310325.1 bacterium
ACCTTGTGATATTCGAGTCCATAAACCCGGCCTCTGAGCCGCTGGTCGTGCCCAGGGACAAGGTCTCCTTCGTCCACAGGGTCGTCTGGATGAAGCTTCGGTAGGGCCGCTCAAATGAGCGATGGGCCGGGTAAAAAAGACCTTTGGAAAAGGTTGCTTGTCGCGGCCCTCAAACCGGTCCCTTTCCTAAAGAGGGGGACGGGGGAGATTTTCAACAGGTCCGCGAAGGCGCGGGGGCTCACGTAAGCTGAGGGACCTCTGATCATTTCAAGCGCGCGAGCCTTCCGGCGGCGAAATAACGCGGATTTGCTTCCATCCTTTGATGGCTCCCCTTACCGTGGCCGTCCGGCTGCCCGTGAACCCCCGGATGTCGTCCGCATCCCCCGTCCGTAGCGCCTTGCGAAGCCTCCACGGTGACGGGCGCGGGTGGCCTGTCCGGCCCTGCCGCCATTTCCCCTTCCTTGTACTCCTCGGCCCTGGCAACGTCGGTCTCTGGGATGAAGACCTCCCCGTTACTGAAGTAACAGCGCAGCCGCCCGCCCGCCTTCTCGTGGCATTCCAATAACCTCCCTGCACTGTTTTAAACCCTTATGGAAGATTTGGAAAATAAAATTCCGCATAATTGGATCATAAATTAAATAACAATGGAATAGATTTTGCTTATAGTTAAAGATAACCTGTTTATAAAGATGGAGGCCCGGTCCGGACAGGAGCATCCGCGCGGCCTTAAAATCATGGTGATTTGTATGATAGTCGGTCATAATTTTAGGGCCCATACCCTTTTCATAATGACGGTTCCTTGACGGGTTCTTGAAAATGGTGACCGTTTTTTGTCACTCTGTGACAAATTATCCTCTTTTATTCTGATAAAAGGCGGCGGCCTTAAGTATAGACTCTGCAACATTCCACACATCCTTTGACTATGAAACAACGCCCCGCCATTCATTAAGCGGGGATAGAAAGGAAGGGACTTGAAATGACGCAGAACATCATCGCGACGAGGCTCATCGACGACCGGGAGGCGCCCGCATGGGACTGGCCGTTCTTCCTTGAAGGCCCGCCCGGCAAGATCCCGTATATACTTTCCGCCAGAAACTCGGGCTCCGGCGGACGGCCGGCCCGTGGCCTTCGCGGGGACGGCGAAGTCCCCATTAAATTCGAAGGGGCCGCTGACCGCCTTGATCTCGATGGAAAATCGGGAGAAATGTCCCGCCCCGCGCGCGGGCCGGCGGCGGGGCGCTTGCGGGGCGACTACAGGAGGAGGGCATTCCTCATAAGGGAGATAGAAAAGGTCCGCGGGTCGGTCGTCATCTGCTTTCTTACGTCATTAAGGCCCGGCGCGGGCGGCGTCATTACGGACGACTCTGTGCGCGTGTTCCTCGACCACATGTGCCGCATCAAGAAGCGGCCCGTGGAAAAGCTCGACATATTCCTCTGCTCTAACGGCGGGAGCGGCACCGTGCCGTGGCGGCTGATATCGCTCTTCAGGGAGTTCGCCCGCTCGTTCTGCGTGCTGCTGCCGTACAGGGCCTACAGCGCCGCAACGCTCCTTGCCCTCGGGGCCGACGAGATAGTCATGCACCCGTTCGCCGAGATGGGCCCCATAGACCCTACGGTCATGAACGACTTCAACCCCATCGAGCACGCTACCGGAAAGAAGATCGGCATAAGCGTCGAGGACGTGACCGCCTACATAAACTTCATAAGGTCCACCGTGGGCATAACCCACGAGGACGAGCTGGTGAAGGCCGTCGAGATACTCGCCCAGAAGGTCCACCCGCT
>DAIDBB010000386.1 GCA_027310325.1 bacterium
GTATATCTGAATGCGGCCGTGCTGGAGCTTACCGGTCTTTTTCGCGAGCCAGAACGCCGCCTGGCCAACGGGCTTATAAAAGCCCCACCAGACCCTGTCCCTTATCTTGAGTCTATATATGAACCTTTCATGGAAGTATTCGCCCTGCCCGGGGCTGCCGGAAGGCCTGAAGGTCTCCTTAATGCTGAAGAGGAACCCGAATATCCTCCTCGTCGGCATCGAGAAGGACGTGGAGCTGTACTGCATCCTCTCGTTCGTCCTGGCGAAGCCGCAGTCCCAGAGGGGCGCCCTCCTTATGGCCTCCTTTCTGGAACGGAAAAGGACGTATACGCCGCCTATTATGGCGAAGAGGACGAGGAGCACCATCGGCGCCGAATAGGAGGCCCTTTCTCCAGCAACCGGCGTAAGCCACATCCAGCCCGAGGCCCCGGCCGTTACCCCTATGCGCGCCCCTACGAAGGCCTCCGTTATGACGTCGAGCCAGGCTATTACATAAGAAGGGAAGACCCCCAGAAGTATGCAGGACGCGGCGGCGAGTATCATGGCGATCCGCATGGAAAGGCCTGCCTCATGCACTGAAGCACCGTGCTTGCCCCGCCAGTGGCCGAGGAAAGCGACCCCGTAGACCTTGACGAAACAACGGGCCGCAAGCGCCCCCGTAAGCGCGAGAAGCGCCGCGCCGAGGGGTATGAGGAGATTAAGTAAAGGGTCGCCGAGGACGGGTGAAAGGAGGAACGACTGGAACGTCAGCCACTCTGATACGAACCCGTTAAATGGCGGCAGGCCGGATATCGAAAGGCACCCTATGAGGAATAACGGGGCCGTCCAGCGCATCCTGTGTATGAGCCCTCCGAGCCCTTCCATGTTCCTCTCGTGCGTTGCGTGAAGGATCGCCCCCGAGCCCATGAAAAGGAGACCCTTGAAGACGGCGTGGTTTATGACGTGATATAGCCCCGCGGTAAGAGCAAGGGAGGCGAGCACGGCAAGGTTAAACGACTTGAATATCATGGAAAGACCCAGGCAAGCGAGTATTATCCCGATATTCTCGACAGACGAGTAGGCGAGAAGCCTTTTAAGGTCGTTCTGCATGAGCGCGTAGAGTATGCCCATTACCGCGGATACGAGCCCAACCGCAAGCACAAGGCCTCCCCACCATCCGTTTCCAACGTGGAGGAGGTCGAAGGATACCCTTATGATCCCGTAGACCGCGGTCTTGAGCATCACTCCGCTCATGAGGGCGGATACGTTACTCGGGCCCGCAGGGTGCGCCTCGGGGAGCCAGACATGCAGAGGAACCGCCCCCGCCTTGGCCGCGAACCCGAAAAAGGCGAGTAAAAATGCGGCAGAGGCCCATACCGGAGGGATATGGGAAGAACGCATGGCCGAAAACGTATATCCTCCGAAGTTCTCGAACCCCGCGGAAAAGCCCGCCATGACGCCGAAGGAAAGGAGGATAGATACCGCCCCTATGTGGGCTATGAGTATATAGATGAACGCCGCCCTTCTGTTTTCAGCGTGCTCGTCCTCGAAGAATACGAGGAAGTAAGAGGCCAGGGCCATCAGCTCCCAGGAAATCATGAAGGAGTACGCGTCGTCGGCGACGACTACTAAAAGCATGCCCGCGATGAAAAGGCAGTAAAATACCGTCATGGCGGTTATAGGCCTGCCCGCGAAACCTTTCATATAGCCTATAGAATAGATGGAGATAAAAAAGGATACGAGCCCAATGACAGCGACGAAAAGGCCTGAGAGCGGGTCGAGCCTCAGATACACAGGGAGGTCAGGCAATCCAAGGGGCAGGACGAAAGAGCCGGTCGTCCCGTTATATACGCCAATGAAACCCGCGAAAGCCGCGATAAGCGCGGCCGCGGCCGCAAGCGGAAATACGGCATATATGAGGACGGTCCGGCTGCGGGTGAGCCTTGAGAGGACCGGTGAAAGGAGCGCCGCGGCGAAGAGGACAAGGACGGAGGCGGTTGTGAGCTCAAGAGGGGTTGGTATCGAAGTCAGCACTTCCAACCCTCCGGGGTCCTTGATATGCGCAGGCCTTTAAAAAGAATCTCTATATCAGGGTCATCGTCCATAGTCCGGAAAGAATAAAAAAATCCATCCTGTGGTTCTTATTAAAAAGACCTGGGTTATTCGATGCTGCCTGGGATGCATCTGTCTTTTCGGGTCGGTCTCTTGCCGGGGCCGTTTTACAGAACGGGTCCTTCGAGGTTCAAAAGTAAATCGGCCTTTAGTTTTCCAAAGGCCGATACTGGTCTTTATTATTCTATTTTTCGTGCGAACCTTTTTGCGCTCGCCTTTGGAGCCTCATAGCGGCTCCGCGCATCGTAATTTTATTTTTACGCCTTAATCCTCTGCCTGTCAAGAAAAAACTTGCTTTCTTTTTCGTGAAAAGGAAAGCAAACAAAGAAAAAGATAATGTCCGCGTAACGCTTCGCAGGGCCTTTACATCCACACGAAATTCCCCGTCCGGCCCTCAAAAAGCAGCGCGGATGATATTTCATGGAACGCGTTTTCTTAAAGTGGCAATCGTCGCCGATATTTGCAATAATTGGTAAAACTTTCCGGAAGCATATGGATAGACCTTTTGACATAAATAGCGTCCAGGGGCTCACTGACAGGGAAGCCCTTGAGAGGATAAGGCGCGAGGGCTTGAACGAACTCCCCTCGGCCAAAAGGCGCTCGATATTCCCGATAGCCTTCGGGGTGGTGAGGGAGCCGATGTTCATCCTCCTTATCTCCGTCGGCGCCATCTATTTGCTCCTCGGCGACAGGGAAGAGGCGGTTTTGCTCCTCGGCTTCGTCTTCATCATCATGGGCATAACCCTCTACCAGGAAAGGAAGACCGAGAGGGCGCTCGAGGCCCTTAGGGACCTCTCGAGCCCGCGCGCGTCCGTAATAAGGGGGGGCGTTCAGAAAAAAATCCCGGGACGCGAGGTCGCAAGGGGGGACTTCATAGTAATAACCGAAGGCGACAGGGTCCCTGCCGACTCGAGGCTCGCCTACTCGATAAACCTCTCCGTTGACGAATCGCTCCTTACAGGAGAGTCGGCGCCGGTCCGAAAGGCCGTTTCACCCGGAGCGCTTCCCGTTAGAAGGCCGGGCGGCGAGAATCTACCCTTCGTATTCTCAGGCACCCTCGTAGTCCAGGGGTTCGCGGTGGCCGAGGTGCTGTCAACGGGGCCCGATACCGAGATAGGGAAGATCGGCGGATCGCTCGAGGAGATAAAGCCCTCCCAGACCCCGCTTCAGCGAGAAACGGGGCGCCTTGTAAGGACCTTCGCCCTGGCAGGGGCGGTCCTTTCCGCGGCCGTGGCCGTGGCATACGGCCTTACGCGGGGAGGCTGGCTTGCGGGGCTTCTGGCCGGGCTCACGCTCGCCATGTCGATACTTCCCGAGGAGTTCCCGGTAATCCTTACGGTATTTCTGGCGGTCGGGGCGTGGAGGATCTCGAAGGCAAACGTCCTTACAAGGAGGGTCGCGGCGGTAGAGGCGATCGGCGCGTCCACGGTGCTCTGCGTCGACAAGACCGGCACCATAACGCTTAACCGCATGACCGTTCGCGAGGTCTACTCTAAAGGGGTATATTTCAGCCCCGGCCCCGATGGCGCCGGGCTTCCGGAGGACTTCCACGAGACTGTCGAGTTCGCGATCCTTGCGAGCCACATAAACCCCTTCGACCCTATGGAGAAGGCGCTCCGTGAGCTTGGAAGCCTGTCGCTGACGCGAACCGAGCACCTCCATGAGGACTGGACCCTAGTACAGGAATACCCCCTTACGGAGTCTCTTCTTACGGTTTCCCGTGTATGGAGATCGCCGGACAGCCACAACTTCGTCATAGCTTCGAAAGGGGCGCCCGAGGCGGTCTTCGACCTCTGCCACCTGGACGGACCCGAGATACGGAAATTATCCGGCGTTATCGACTCGATGGCCGCCGAGGGGCTCAGGGTCATAGGGGTCGCACGGGCCGACTACCGGGACGGCAGCCTTCCGGCCGGACAGCACGAATTCACTTTCGAGTTCCTGGGCCTCATCGGCCTTGCCGACCCGGTCCGGCCCGGGGTCAAGGAGGCCATAAAGGAATGCCGCGACGCCGGGATCCGGGTCGTAATGATAACGGGCGACTACCCGGCCACCGCCGGGAAGATAGGCTCCGAAATAGGCCTTTCGACGCCGCGTCCGGGGTCGGTCGTAACGGGCCCGGAGCTTGACGCGATGGACGATACCCGGCTTAAAAGCCGGATAAAGTCGATAGACATCTTCGCGCGAGTAGTGCCCGAACAGAAGCTCCGCATAGTCAACGCCCTCAGGTCGAGCGGAGAGATAGTGACGATGACCGGGGACGGCGTAAATGACGCGCCGGCGCTGAAGGCCGCCGGAATAGGGGTCGCGATGGGCGGCAGGGGCACGGACGTTGCCCGCGAGGCCTCATCCATGGTGCTCCTGGACGACGACTTCTCGTCGATAGTAAAAGCCGTAAGGACGGGCAGGCGCATCTTCGACAACATAAAAAAGGCCATGGCCTATACGCTCGCGGTACACATACCCATAGCCGGGATGTCTTTGATACCAGTCATACTTAACCTCCCGCTCGTGCTCCTTCCGGTCCATATCGTGTTCCTGGAGCTCATAATCGACCCGGCGTGCTCGATAGTCTTCGAGTCCGAGCCCGAAGAGGCGGGGCTCATGGGAAGGCCCCCGAGGGACGTCGGAGAGCCGCTATTTAACCGCCTTACCGTCTTTTTTAGCGTATTCCAGGGGCTGGTCTCCCTGATCGTCGTGTTCGTTATATATATTACCGCCCTTCAGAGGGGGTTTGGGGGGCCCGA
Source organism: bacterium (assembly GCA_027310325.1). GTDB lineage: Bacteria > Desulfobacterota > GWC2-55-46 > GWC2-55-46 > GWC2-55-46 > JAKAIQ01. Next base: position 4,839 of record DAIDBB010000386.1, read on the forward strand.
GGCGCGAGCCCTGAGCTTTACGACGCTGATACTGGCGAACCTCGGCCTTATATTCACCAACCGCTCGTGGACAAGGAACATAATCGAGAACCTCCGTTCAAGAAGCGTCGCACTCTGGGGGGTCGCGCTCGGGGCGATATCCTTCCTCCTGCTTACCCTGCACGTACCCATCCTAAGGGAGGTCTTCCGCTTCGGGGCCCTTCACCCCGCGGACTTTCTCTTCCCGGCGGTTGCCGCCGGCGTAGCGGTCTTCTGGTTCGAGGTCTTCAAGATAGTCTATAGAAAAAAGTTCTTCTGATGCGCGGCCGGGAGGACATTTCTGTAGAAAGGCGCCGCGCACGGCAATTGTTTTTGCCAACCGTCCCGTCCGGTCGAGCGTAATTCATCTGACTTCGGAGGACCGGTTGCCGTCCGCACACGGACCCCTAAACGGGCTCACTCCACGACGACCGAGGCCGCGGCAAGGTCTTTTGTGTAGGCGATGCTAAGGAATGCCTTTCTCCCGGAAAGGTATTCCTTCGCGACGGAGCTTAGCTTAAGCGCGGGGCCCCCGTCCCCGGAATTTACGACCTCGATGTCCTTCCAGCCCGCCCCCTTGCCGAGGCCCGTAGCAAGGGCCTTCAGGCAAGCCTCCTTGGCCGCGAACCTTCCGGCCAGGTGCTTGTGGGGAGACCTCTTTTTAAGGGAGTAGCCGAGCTCGGCCTCGGTAAAGACCCTCTTGAGGAACCTGGGGCTTTTCGCGGCGGCCTCTATCCTCGATATAAGGACGATATCGATGCCGCAGGAGACCTTCCTTTGTCCGATGGTTTTCATGTTCGGGTAATCTACTGACGCTTGAAGTCGTCGTCGAAACGGACTATGTCGTCTTCCTCGACGTACCGGCCGTTCTGGACCTCTATTATCTCAAGCGGCGCGTCCAGCGGGTTTTCAAGCCTGTGCTTGACGCCGCGCGGTATATAGGTGCTCTGGTTCACGGCCACGTCCACGGTCTCCTCGCCCCTCTGGACCCGCGCCATTCCCGCTATCACCACCCAGTGCTCGCTCCTGTGCTGGTGCGCCTGAAGGCTCAGGCGCCGGTGCGGGCCGACGCGGATCTTTTTTATCTTGTAGCCGTCGCCCTTTTCGAGGAGCGTGTAGCTCCCCCACGGCCTCTCGACGGTCTTGTGGTACTCGTGCTCGGCGTACCCCTTTTTCTTCATCAGCCCCACTACGTCCTTTACCTCCTGCGCCCTTTCCTTCGGGCAGACTAGCGTCGCGTCCGGGGTGTCGACGAGTATGATGTCTTTAAGTCCGATGGTGGCGACGGCCCTGTCGCACCCGAAGATGATCGAGTCCTTCGACCCTATGTCAACGACCCTTCCCTTTATTATGTTGCCGTCGTTGTCCGGCCCGACGACCTCGCTAAACGAGCTCCATGTGACCATGTCGGACCAGGGGAAGGACGCGGGGATGACGACAACGTCCCCGGCCTTCTCAAGCACCCCGTAATCTATGGAGATCGACTCCATCCTGCCGTAGGCGTCCGTTAGGTCCGTAC
>DAIDBB010000412.1 GCA_027310325.1 bacterium
CAAGTGTGCTTGCGGAGCGAACTATCCTATTATAGCCGGCGTTCCCAGGATGCTTGTCGGTGAATTATTGAACAATGTGCTGGCAGAGTACAGCTCTAAAAAACAGGTCGCAAATTCAAGTGAAGCCGCGGACGATGGCCAGAGCGTAAGGAAAGACACTATGGACGCCTTCGGTTTCGAATGGAGCTTCTATTCGGATTATGATGCAGAAACCTATAATAATTGGATGCCGAAAGGTATTGTGCCGGAAGAGATATTTAGAAACAAGGTGGGTTTGGAGGTAGGATGTGGAGCCGGAAGGCATGCCGCTACGACGGCTCAATGGGCGGCAGTTCACTATGCCGTGGATTTATCTTTTGCGGTCGATTCCGCTTTTCAGCGTACAAGACATCTGCAGAACTGCCATATCGTTCAGGCCGATGCCTTCAACCTTCCATTTAAAGAAAAATGTTTTGATTACGTGTATTGTCTTGGTGTGCTTCAACACATGCATCAGCCTGGCGACGGTTTTTCGCACCTTGCGCGTCAGCCTCACGAGGGCGGCATTTTGCTGGTCAATGTATATCAGTCGAGCAGGCCTGTGCTGACCGGAATCCTTGAAGCCCTCAGGAAGATTACGGTTAAGATGCCTTTGAAGATGTTGAACAGATTCTGCTTCGTTATGGCCGTCCCCGACTACGCCATAATTTTAGCATGGAAGGCTTTAAAGAATTTAAGTCTCGGAAGGTTCCTTGACCCGGTAGTGCCTCAGAGAATAAAAGTATACTCGCAATATAACTTTAAAACGGTTGTTGCGGATTGGTTTGACAGGCTGGCTTGCCCGGTGAAGAAACACTATTCGCAGGAGGACCTTGCAAGCTGGTACGAAAAGGAAGGCTATAAAGACATAAGAGTCACTCCGTACTGGAAATCGTTCTGGAATGGTTACGGAGTTAAATCGTGAATCAAGCGTTGTCCGATATTTTTTTCCGTTTTTCAAGGAGCTCTGAATGTGCGGCATAGCCGGTATATATTCGAGGACCGAAGGCAAGGCGGATCCGGGCCTTCTTAAAAAAATGTGCGACGCCATGCGGCACAGGGGGCCAAATGACGAGGGCTATTACATCGACGGTAACGTCGGCCTTTCGATGAGGAGACTTAGCGTCATAGACCTTCATACCGGGAAACAGCCGATACATAACGAGGATAAGACCGTCTGGATAGTCTTTAACGGCGAGATATATAATTTCAGGGACCTGAGGACCTCTCTCGAGGACAAGCACAGGTTTTACACCAATACTGATACCGAGGTGATCGTTCACCTGTATGAGGAATACGGCGAAAAGTTCGTTACGATGCTTAACGGCATGTTCACGTTCGCCATCTGGGACTCGCCGAAGAAAACGCTTTTTGTCGGCAGGGACAGGCTCGGCATAAAGCCCCTTTACTATACCGAGGCCAACGGGAACTTCATATTCGCCTCAGAGATAAAGAGCATCCTGGAAGTGCCGTACGTAATTAGAGAGGTAGATCCCGGCGCGCTTGACAGCTATTTCTCGTTTCTTTACACTCCGGCGCCGCTAACCATGTTCAAGGGCATCAGGAAGCTTATGCCGGGTCATATGATGGTCTGGAAAGACGGGCATTCGGAATCGATACAGTACTGGGAGATGGATTATACGCCCCGGAAGGAAACGTCGCTCGATAGCCTCGTGGATGAATTCCGGGTCAAGTTCGGCAGGGCCGTAAAAAGCCAGCTCATAAGCGACGTCTCCCTGGGCGCGTTCCTCAGCGGCGGGATCGACTCAAGCGCCATCGTGGCCAACATGGCCGAATACGTCAAAGGGCCGGTCGAGACCTTCAGCATCGGCTACGGCAAGGAAGAGGCCTATTACGACGAGAGCGAGGACGCAAAGATTATCGCCGGGAGATACGGGACCAACCACCACTCCTTCATATTAAGGCCCGACGTACTTGAGATACTTCCCGAGGTGGTGAGGTCCATGGACGAACCGCTCGCCGACTCTTCGGTCATACCCAATTATTACCTTTGCCAGCAGACCAGGAAGCACGTGACTGTGGCTCTGTCAGGCCTCGGCGGGGATGAGCTTTGCGGCGGGTACCCGAGATACGCTGGGATGTATCTGGCCGATTTTTACAGGCGGATACCGAGGGTCCTCAGGGAGAAGATAATCTCAGGCGTTGTCCTAAGTATCCCCGATTCGAGCAAGGGCAGGCGTTTCGTGGACAGGGCCAAAAGGTTCGTAAAAAGCGGCGCCCTCCCGCTAGATAACGCCTATTTTAACATGATATCGGCCTTTGACCGCGAAAACAAAAGAGGGCTCCTGAGGGACGCGGCCTGGAAGGAAGGCGAGAGCTCCGCCGAGAGTATATTCAAGGGTTATTTCTGCCGCCAGCAGAAGGAGGTTCTCCTAAACAAGGTCTTTTTTACGGACATGAAATTATACCTTGTGGACGACCTTTTGACGTTGACCGACAAGATGAGCATGGCGCATTCCCTTGAAGTGCGGGTCCCTTTTCTGGATAACGACCTGGTCGAGTTCATGGCCGGCATCCCGCCTGAACTGAAGGTAAGACGGCTGACCAAGAAGTATCTCCTTAAGAAATCCCTCGAGGGGATATTGCCGAAAAAGACGCTTTACAAGGAAAAAAAAGGTTTTTCCGTGCCGCTCACGCTGTGGTTCAGGAACGACCTGAGGGGTTTCCTTGACAGTTATCTTTCAGACAAAAGGATCGATCGCCTCGGGTATTTCAACAGGGATTACGTGAGGGGGCTCATTAAAAGGCATTTTAACCGTGAAGGCAATTATTTCAGCCAGATATGGAGCATTCTCGTCTTCAGCCTCTGGCATTCCACCTATATCGAGGGAAAAGAGATGGAAGAAGACGGATGGAAGGACATCCTCAAGGCCGGAAACGAGGCGCTTTAAGCAATGAACGTACTTTTTCTATCAACCGAAAACCCATACCCCCCGGATTCAGGGCATCTGCTGAGGACGTACAACATCCTCAGGCACGCCGCCAGGGAACACGATGTTTATTTCCTCGGCTTCATCAAAAAGAAGGAAGACGCCGCACACGCCGAGCCCATAAGGAAAATGTGCAAGACCGCGGACGTGTTCGTCATCCCGGATGACGTATCGAGGGCAAGGCTGGGCCTATCGCTTTTCCTTAACCTCTTTTCTCCTCTGCCCTACATCTCGAGTAAATATTACAGGAAAGACCTGAATAAAAGGATGATGG
>DAIDBB010000440.1 GCA_027310325.1 bacterium
GGTACTCCTCGGGCATGACCTTTCCGTCGATGAGCGCGACGGCGACCATGTACTGGAGGCTGTGGTCAGCCTCCTCCTTCGTCCGCACGACCATCTTATCGCCTTCTTCCCCTCCGCCGATAATGTTGTAGGCTACATCGAAGATATCTATCTCGATCCGCTCTATTTCTTCTGCTGAAAAGCCGTGCTCGTCCCTAAGCTCAATGGCCGCTTCGATGGCCGACTGGGAGTGGATCTCGGCATTATATTCCTTTATGATAGTCCTATTGACCCTTTCGAGGTCCTCTTTGGACCAGTCGATATCGAATCTTCCGGAGATGGTATCCATGAACCCCTTGTTCCCCTCGAAGACCTCCCGCGGGCCTGTTATCCCCCTCATGGCCAGTAACGTCGCGTGCACGCAGCAAAAGGCGACATTCGGGTAGGCAAGCCCTTTCCAGTTTGAAAGAGCTCCGGTTCGAGTGACGCGTAGCGCGTTAAAGGCCGTGCCGCAGATGGATATCGCGTTCGTTGTCTTCTCCTGGTCCAGCCCCAGGGCCTTCGATACCCCTGCCGCCAGGGCGAACGAGCCCTGAGTCGTATGGTCAAACCCTCTTGCCCGGACAGGGGCTACATCGGAAAGCCTGCACTGCACCTGATAAGCGACGGCAAGGGCCGTGAGGAGGTCCCGGCCGCTCCCGCCGGCGTACTCAGAGGCGGCCAGAACCGCCCCGAGGTTATCGCTCGGGTGGCAGGTCTCACCCTTAGCCAGGTAGCTATCGTTAAAATCAAGATAACGGACAAGTGCGCTATTGTAAAAGGCAGCCCTGTCGGGGGCCGAACGCCCTCCACCGATAAGAGTTGAAGCGCCATCGCCCCCGAAATCCATGACATGGTCGAGAATCTTCCTTGCCAATTCGCTCTTTATTGCGCCTATGGCGCAGCCAATGGAGTCAAGTATGCGGACCTTTAGCTGCTTGCGGGCGTCCACGGAAATGTCGTCATACGACGCGTTAACGGCAAAACCGGCAAGCTCTTCAGAAAGTGTCCTGGTTTTTACCTTCATCTCCACCTATTTTCATAAAAAGATTAAATAGTTGAGTCAAGTTTAGCACAAAAAAGGAGAAGTTGGGGCCGCCTCACCCTTTGTCCAGCGGGTAGGTGATCTTCTTTCCCCTTACCCTTGCCATGCGCGCAAGTGCGTGCGTTTTTACGTTGGTTTCGCTGTAGATATCCTGGACTTTAACGCCGCGCACGACTAAAGCATCGCCTATGAGCGACCGGTGGCACCTCCATGGCACAGCCTCGGCGCACATGATGGCCGACGGCTTTTTTGCGGCCAGCTTAATAAGCTTTGAAAGCGCCTCCTCGAACTGAGACGTCTGCATGTAGTCCGCGAAACCGCGGAAAGAGGCGTTCCTCCATCCTGAATTGACCGAATCCTTCCCTGCACGGCGGAGTCCGCCCAGGGACTTCATATGCCTGTAATTGACGCGGTGGTTACGAAGAAATTTACTCAAAGTATCCCGGTTGAACTGAGGGTTATGCCTTGAACGCGGGATGGAACGGATGTCTACAAGCCTTCTAATCCCGTACGCTCGAAGGAGCCCTAGAAATCCTCCGAGCTCGCGCGTCGAATGCCCGAGTGTATAGACGGTAACCTCCTTTTTTTCATTCATGTCAAATGGCCGCTCCTGGCATCAAAAAATCCCCTGCCAGCCTGATGATCAAGAAGAAGAAAAAAATATATGAGGCCCCTGTATGGCCTCCATTTATCAAGGACCCTATGCATGCCCTCGTAATCCGGCCTTTCCTTGAGTTTAAGCCATCTCATGAGCTTGTTCTGGCTTCCGACGTCATCGGCCGGGAATACGTCCAGGCGTCCCAGACCCCGTAACATCACGTACTGGGCTGTCCATCTGCCCACACCTGGAAGCTCGAGAAGCCGCTCTATGGCGGCGTCGTTATCGAGGTCGGAGATACCCTCGATGTCAAGACCGCCGTTAATAACGTCTCTCGATAATTTAAGGATGTTTTGGGCCTTCCTGGCGCTATAGCCCAGTTTTCTGAACGCCTGAAGGCGCAAACGGGCCAGTTCCGCCGGTCCCGGGAAGGCATGGTATTCCTTGAAAGCGAGACCATATGCCGCTGTGATGCGGTTAAGAAGGTGGATACCAACCGCCAGCGAGAGCTGCTGACAGGCTATTCCGTTAAGTATAGATTCATAGACAGACGGAAAGCGCGGCGGCTTTACACCCATGAATGGTGCAACGAGGGCATTAAGTTTACTGTGGGCCGTGGCCATGGCATAAAATTCCGAAAGGTCGATTTCAAGACCGAGCGTCCTTTTAAGGACCGATTCCGAGGCGGCCTTATTACGGGCCGAGGCCTTTATGCCGTCAACAGTAACGGAAAGCTCGGGCCTCTCGGGCGGGCCCGTTTGAATTGCTGATACCTCGGCCGGAGAGCCGTCAATGACAATCGTCCGTCTGTAAATACGTCCGTCCCATCGGTCGATGGCATTTATAGGGAGCCGCCTCAAGACCCACGCGGTAAGGTCGAGCCTGAACGGAGGTTTCGGCTTCATGGAAAAGGTAAGCATCTGAATATGGAAGGGCTCCTAAAAGCCTCATGTCGGTTATCAAGTATAGTTCATAAGAATTCGATTTTATAAGCTTTTTTAAGCACTTAATGCTCAGGGTATCAAAACGATCTTCCCGAAAGCCCTCTTCTCCATTATGAGATGATGCGCCTGCTTCGCGTTGGCTAGCTTCATCTCCTCCCCGACGACCGGACGGAGGGTCCCGTTCTCAAGACCCGCCTTGATCGCGGCGTGAATGCTCGCCAGTTCACTAACGCTTGCGTTAAAAAGCGACATGCCTGAGATGACCGCGTCCTTGCCCATCGCGTCCCTCGGGTCAATCTCGACCGTGCCTCTGCAGCCTATTACTACGACGCGACCTCCAAGCGCCAGGAGCTTAAGGTCCGCGCCGAGGTTGACGTTTGAAAGGAACTCTATTATGACATCGACCCCACGACCGTCCGTAAGCTTCAATACCCGGTCCGCGTGGTCCTTCGCGCGGTGGTCTGTCACATGATGGGCGCCTTCCCTTAGGGCAAGGTCCCTGCCTTTTTCACTTCCGCCGGTTCCTATTACCTTCATCCCCGCTGCGCGCGCCCACTGTACGGCGGCGATACCTACGCCTCCCGTCGCTCCGTGTATCAGCACGGTCTCGGCAGGCACAGCCCTTGCGCGCTGAAAGAGTCCCCGATACGCCGTTGCGTACGGCACACCCAGGCATGCGCCCTGGGCAAAAGATACGTTCTCGGGCAGTAAATGCACCTGGGATTCCTTACAGAGCGCCTCTTCCGCATACGCCCCTGTCAACGTGCCTGCTGTGTAAACTCGGTCGCCCGCCTTTACTTGCGTAACACCCTCGCCGACAGAATCGACGACCCCGGCGGCGTCGGAACCGGGCGTGAAAGGCAAAGGGGGTTTGTAAAACGAACCAGAGCGCATATATGCCTCGACAGGATTGACCCCGACGGCCTTGATCTTGACCTTGACTTGACCTATATCCGGCTTAAGGCCCGGCACATCCTCAAGCTTCATCACCTCAGGCTCCCCGTATTCGCGAACCACTATGGCCTTCATGTTTTCTCTCCCTTAAGATAATGTCTTTGCTGATAATAGCTGGATAGCAGATATAGTCTATAACGTTCAGGCGAAGACGCAAGTCCCAAAGCTTGTAGATGAGAAAACAAAAAGGCCGTAACCCGATTTTTTCAGAATTACGGCCTTAAAGACCTACAGATTGCAATGCGACATGGCGCGCTTTTCAAGATATCTTTGATGATATTCCTCGGCCTCGTAAAAGCGGGAGACCGGAAGAATCTCCGTTACGATTGGCCGTTTGTAGACACCCCTACTTTCGAGCATATCCTTCGATGCCCGCGCCTCGGCCTTCTGCTTCAGATCGTGAAAGAATATCACCGACCTGTATTGCTCGCCGATGTCCGGACCTTGCCTGTTTAATGACGTTGGGTCGTGGATCTTCCAGAAAAGATCGAGAAGTTCCGCATACGATACCACGGCGGGATCGTACTCGACCTCGACCGCCTCGACATGGCCTGTGTTACCAGAGCAGACATCCTCATACGAAGGATTCTCAAAATACCCTCCCGTATACCCTACCCGCGTCGACAATACACCCCTCATTTTCCGGAACGCTTCTTCGACTCCCCAGAAACATCCCGCGCTAAAAGTCGCTTTCATCTTCACCATGACCCCTTCGCTTTCTTCTCCTTATCCGGTGGCGAAGTCCGCTATCTTCGGCTTTACGAGATTCTCGAAATCCCTGTAGTCCATCTCCACAGCCTCATAATGGTTTCCAGCGTTGAAAAAGATACGCTCGTCATCGGTAACGGACCTGTCTACGACAGTCTCGACGTTGTAAAGGTTACCGAACGGAGGCTCAGCGCCGGGTTCGCAGTCAGGAAATAGGCTCTTAAACTCTGTTTCAGACGCGAGCCTAAGGTCCTTGTCCTTGAGCACATCTTTAAGCTTTTTAAAATCCACTCTGGAGCTTGCTGGCAGCACTGCCATGACAAACCTGCCATCGGCTTTTATCATAACGGACTTCAAGACCTCCCTGCCATGGACGTGCATCGCGGCGGCTATTTCCTGGGCCGTGAATGCCTCTGAATGAGTTACAGATTTATAATTAATGCCATTTTTCTTTAAAAACTCTTCAAGTCTTATGAGTGTTGACATAAAATCTCCCTCCTTTCTATATATTTATTATATATCGCTTTTACGAAACGTAAATCCTGGGCCTTGACGGCGCGTATCCGCCCCTGCCGTGGAGCCTGTAATAGCTGAGCCTTCATACACCTGGCGCGAGTGAAATGGGTCTACCGCATGGAACACTATCAACCTTACGCCCGGCGCCCCGGCCACTTCTCTCGTCGCTCGCCAGGCTGACCAAACCTCGCGGTAGCCCTGAAATATCCGTAATTCATTAGCTTTCTTTAGGGTATCTTTAGCTTTAGCTTCCTGTATGTCGGGCTTTTGGGTTCATGAGTAATAAGCTGCCAGGCCTTCATGGTATATTCAAAGCTGGCAGGAGCCTCACTCCCCACTTCTCAGCCAGTTTTATGTCCGGGATCTGGTAGAACGTCTTTTATATCTCCACGACATCAAAGGCTTCGAAATACCTCTTCCTTGAGACGGGAAAACCGCAGCGCCCTATTTTAAGAATTCTCCATGGCTTCGCCGTCTATCCCTATGCTCCTCAATATCTCAAGTGCAAGAACGTCTCTATTCTCAAGCGAGACCTCAAAAACCTCAACGTCGCCCCTTCTTTTGATCTCAGAAATTAAACCTCCACCCCTAAGCGCAATTGTTGCTATAACGGGCTTTTCTGAACCGAGTATTTCCCTGATAAGCGCTATAAACTTATTCGAGAGGGATTCCATCTTACCTATCTCGTCTATCACGATAAGGCCTGTCTCCTCCGATATAAAAGGGATGGAGGAGAGAAAATCATCGAAACACTTTACATCAACGCCGTACTTTCCGACCTTGTAGGGACTTCTTATCTTCTCATGAGACAGGACCCCCCTTCGCCCGTCAAGGCTTACAAGCTCGAAGCCTTTTCTCACTCCGCCCTCCCTTATCTCCGAGGTATAAAAGCCAGCGGGATGGTAAACTTTCAGGATGTCGACAATTTTTTTAATCAGGGTGGTCTTGCCTATGCCCGGGGCTCCGGTTATAAGGATGTTCTTTATTTTTTTTTTCATTGCCATATCGTTCATCGCCCTTATCATACTTAAGCATAGCACAATAAAAAAAGCCGCAAACACCCGTATTTACCGAGTATTGCGGCTTTCAATCTGGTCGGGGCGAGAGGATTCGAACCTCCGACCACTAGCACCCCATGCTAGTGCGCTACCAGGCTGCGCTACGCCCCGTTTTTATTACATTAATTGGCTGAGTTTTGACGCCCGGCCCTATTCGGATAGCATTTTGCTTATAGAGGCAAGTTCTTTTTTAATATGATTGAGCGTATTGGCGTATCTTTCTTCATCAAAGGCGAACTTCATCTGCTTCGCCACCTCGCTCTGGATCTCCTTCATCCTCTTTTTGGCGCCTTCGAGCGTAAACTTTTCCTTGTATAAAAGCCTTTTTATCTCAAGTATCAGGTGAAGGTCCCTTTTAGTGTAAACCCTCTGCCTTGTCTGGGATTTTCTGGGACTTATTATCTTGAATTCGCTCTCCCAGTACCTTAGCACATGAGGCTTTACCTTGGTAATGCCGGCAACCTCGCCTATTTTATAGTAAAGCTTGTCCGGTATCTGTGCCATGGGAACCCTTTGATTAACCGCTTAAGTTTCCCTTTAGGTCGGCAGTCCACAGGATGGGCTTAAGACTCCGATATCGCGTCGCCCTTAAGCGGACGGCTGAGAATTGATCGATTTCTTCAAGAGCTGGCTCGCCTTGAAGGTCATCACCCTTCTCTCGTCGATAGTTATTTCGGTTCCCGTCTGCGGGTTTCTGCCCCTTCTTGCCCTTTTCTGCCTTATATTGAAGTTGCCGAATCCGGAGATCTTGACCTTCTCGCCTTTTTCAAGAGTCGTCTTGATGGATTCGAATATCTCCTCGATAACAGCGGCAACGTCTTTCTTCGAGAAGCCGACCTTCTCAAAAACAAGCTCCACGATATCCGCCTTGGTCATGTCAAACCCCCTTCCTTAAGCGCTAAAATTGTCTTGGTTGACTATATCGTATACGCCATGAAAACACAAGCTCCTGGAAGACTACTTATATCAGCCTGCTCCCCTAATC
>DAIDBB010000443.1 GCA_027310325.1 bacterium
AACGCCAACTACGGGAAGGAGCGGCTAAAGGGGACGTATGAGCTGGCCTACGACAGGCCCTGCATGCACGAGTGCGTCTTTTCGGACAAGGTACAGCAGGCAAGCGGTGTCTCCACAATGGACGTCGCCAAGAGGCTCATCGACTACGGCTATCATCCGCCGACCGTGTACTTCCCGCTCGTCGTACCAGGGGCCATAATGATAGAACCTACCGAGACCGAGACGCTCGAGACCCTCGATAAGTTTATAGACGTCATGAAAGCCATAGCCGAAGAGGCCAAGACATCGCCCGAGCTCCTCAAGAACGCCCCCTCAATCACCAAGATAAAAAGGGTAGACGAGACAAAGGCCGCCAGAGAACCCATCCTCAGGTGGAAACCCTGAGCGGCAGCCGCCGAATATTTACGCTTAAAAACCTGTCAACGCATTCCGCCATTCTCCGTACGGTGTACTTCCTGTATAGTTGAATCATTGAGAAATCTTTAAGCGTCAACATTTCTTCAGGCAAATCGAGAAGCTATTTCTATTTAAAAGTTCCACCGCCGATTTGAACTATAAGCTACAAGATAAGTGTTTATACAACTACTTGAGTCGATTCAACGACTTCCTCTTCAGAAGTCCGGCAGTGAGCTCGAAAGATGCAGCGGAAAAATATAAGAGGGCTGTAAAACATTCCGAAAGGCGTTCATTTCTTTTACATTCGAGAACATGACATAAGCATATGTTTTTATTTAATTTTTTCAAATAACGTGCTTTTGATTGAAAATGCGTTGTCAAATATCTTTACGCTTTTTTTTTGAGAAGAATGGGAAACGGTTTCCGAGAATATTTATAAAAATCAATCTGTTACATAATAACCAAAAAATTGGCATGAATTTTGCTGCTATAACAGTGCAGAGGGCAATTCATTCCAAGCCTTAGCTTAGAAGAACGGTGATCTTGCCGTTTTAACTCAATTTAAAAAAAATGAAAAAGGAGGGAACATGAAAAGATTGTTATTTGCGGCCATTCTTGGAATTTCTACTATCACTGCCGCAGCAGCGTCGGCAGCGGTAATAGACTGGACTGATTGGTCGAGCGCTACGATAGGCAGCCCGGGGTCTGCCAGCGGTACGACTCCAGTAAATGGAGTCGGGGTAACATATACCGGTCAGGTCACCCTTTATAACATTACCAACGGATATCCGAGCTATTTGCCGACCTCCACGTATGCTGACGGCACAATCGTCGCAAATGCCCCGAGTCCTCATGAGATCATAGGTTTGACAGGGGGAACTGGTACTGGGACAAATACAATTACGTTTTCCAAGCCGGTCGTGGATCCTGTGATGACTATCTGGAGCCTGGGTAATGGCGGTCAGCCGGCGTCGTTCGTGTTCAGTGACCCTTTAACCATTGTAGCCGGTGGCCCTTCGGCCGAATATGGCGGCAGCTCCATTACTTCGATAGGCAATACGGTCTATGGCAGCGAAGGCAATGGTACAATCGTATTTAGCGGGACGTTTACCTCGTTGTCGTGGACAAATCCTCAATATGAGTACTGGTACGGATTTGATGTTGGGGTAACCGGGGCCCAAGGCGCAAGTGTGCCAGAACCCTCAACCCTTCTCCTTCTTGGCTCGGGGATGACGGGGCTTGTTGCGATGAGGAGATTCAAGAAGATGTAATTTTTAAAATATGAGTTCAATGACGAAACGCCCATTGATTCGGTTCAGTGGGCGTTTTTGTTTCAACGAATCTTTTTGCTTGAAGAAAAAGAAGCTTGGGTGGGTATTTATTTCGACCGTTAATCCCCAGTAGTCACGCCATCCCGAAAGTATTTGTTGGAGGTGAATTAAGCAGTCCCAAGACGTGCGGCCGGTAGTTAAGACTTCAACTCACAGAAATTGTCAACGCAATACTGTCTACGCGGGATTGCGGCGGGCTCCCGTTCAACAGGTTTCCCCCAAAAGGTTTTCGGGCGTCTAATTCCTGCCCCTTATCTGGTTCGGGACTATGTCGTACTCGAAGGTCCCCTTTATGTTTATTTCCTCTATGGAGAAGTTGTCGGGGAAGGGCGGGAACGGGGCCGCGAGCTTCAAAGCCGTTACGGCCGCGTCGTCCAGGACCGGATAGTTCGAGGATTTGAGCACCTTTATGTCGCTTACGGTGCCGTCCTTGTTTATCGTGAAGTTTATGCGAAGCACCCCCTGCCAGCCGCTGGCGGCCGCTATGGCCGGATATTCCCATTTCCTCTCTATCGCGTCCTTCATCGCAAGTAGGTACCTCTGGTACTTGAGCTCCGAGGTATTGAGCATAAGGGTCTTGCCTTTTTCCCCCCTGGGCGCCTCGGCCTCGTATTTTCTTTCGAGGTCCGCTATCTGGTCGTTACTGAGGAAGAGGTTGGGTTTGTTCTGCCCGGTTTTGATTGCGCTTTCGCCCTCGGCCTTAGTCTCGGCGTTAACGGAATTTGACCGCCCGGAAGTTGCGCCTTTTAGAGGCAGGTCCCCGGCCTTTGAGGCCGGGATACCGCTGGCGGGATTTTCACCCCCCGGGGTCGCCTTCGTGGCAACCCCGCTCTCAGCTGGTGTTGCCGGGGATGGCGGCAGGGGAGGGGCGATGCCTGGGACCCTGTGCTGTCCGCCGCGGGACGCTGGACGGAGCGGCCCGACCTTAGGCGCCTCGGGGTAGGTCTCTTTGTCAACGCTCTGGGATCTCTCGGCGAAATGCGCCGGGGGTCTCCTGGAGTCGGTCCTGGGTTGCACCCCAGGTGGGAGCGGCGGTAGCTCAACGACGTCGACAATGACGGGCTCGTTTTTTTGGGGGGATATGAGCTTCATGAGCCTTTCGGCATAAGGCCCGTAGGAAAAAAGGCCGAAGACGACCCCGAGATGGATGATGACCGAGAGGACGACAAAGATTATGAGATGATGTATTTCTCTGTCAGGCCCCTGAGGCCTGCCGAGCGCGATAGACATGTTAAGGCACCTTAATGCTTCTTTAGCAGGCTGCTGTATGGGAGCCCGCCGCAATCCCGCTTTTTTTAAGGGCGGGTCAAGGCGGGCAATGCTAATGACCATTCCTTACCATGAAGAACTCCAACGTTTTGTGGAGTTCTTCCAAAAGTCCATCTGCTTCGAAGGCTACGTCGCTTGTCATTGCGGCGTACATACAAAGTACGCCTCAAACCGTGCCTCTCGACGCCTCGCATCCGGAGCTTTTTGAGCAGCCTGAACAAATTCCGGGTTTTTCAGCAGTCTATTAATCTATTTTACTGTGAAAAAAGAGGTTAGACAAGGCCTTAGAGAGTTAATCGCCGTCCCGCGACCTTCTTTCTTCGAGGAGTTCCTTTGCTCCGAGCCTCACCTGTGGGTGGAGCGACCCGTCCTTCGCAATAAATTCGAGGTCCTGGGTCAGAAGGCCTTCAAGGAGGGCCAGGGATATCCTCGGCGGGGTGTAAGGGTTGAGGACTATCGCCTTCGTGACGGCGTACCGCTTCGACCAGACCCTGTGCCCGGCTATGATCCTCAATATCCGGGGGGAGGCCGGCCTCTTGGAGGCGATACGCAACACCTCTTTTTCGGTTATCCTGGGGTTATTGAGGAGGTTTCCTATTACCATGGGGTCGGGGTCTGAAAGGAGACGGAGGAGGGAGTCCTTTCTCAGGCCCTTTGCCATGGCCCGCCTTTCGCCGAGCGTTATGAACTCCATCTTTGCGTCCTCCTCGCTCTCATAGCCCGAGAGCCCCTTTTTATGGGGCGGCAGGTCCGTAAAAAGGCGGCTCACCTTCGTTAGGTTCATCTCAACGGACGCGAGATATATC
>DAIDBB010000459.1 GCA_027310325.1 bacterium
GAGCTTCAGGGCAGCCTCAAGAGGCTCGAAAGCCTCAACAGGGACCTCGAGGCGTTCAACTATTCCCTGGCCCATGACCTCAATGCGCCGCTCCGCATAATAGACGGTTTCGCCCGCATGATCGATAAATATTATTCGGAAAGGCTCGATGACGAAGGCAGGCAGTTCATAAGCACCATACGGGAGAACGCCTTGAAGATGGGTACCCTTATAGGCGCCCTCCTCAAATTCTCCCGCCTCGGGGAACACAGGGTGCAGAAAGAAGACATAGACATGTCCCGGCTCGCGAACGACGTAATGAGGGAGCTTTCTCCCCTGGTTTCCGGAAGGAACGTAAGCTTCGATATCAAGGCGCTGCCGCGCGCCAGGGGCGAAAAGGCGCTCATGCACCAGGTATTCGCGAACCTCCTGGCCAATTCGATCAAGTTCACGCGCCCCAAAAAGAACGCCGTCATAGAGGTCGGCGGCGGGGCCAACGGGAAAGAAAACACCTATTACGTCAGGGACAACGGGGTCGGGTTCGACATGAAGTATTCCGACAGGCTCTTCGGCGTCTTTAAAAGGCTCCATACCGAAAAGGAGTTCGAAGGCACGGGGGCAGGCCTCGCCATCGTCCAGCGCATCATAGAAAAGCACGGCGGCCGGGTCTGGGCGGAGGGAAAGGAAGGGACGGGCGCCACCCTTTATTTTACGCTTCCCAATGAGTAGCGCCGCCGGGGATCAAATTCTGCCGGTCGCGGAATTTGATTGATAATTGGTTCATCCTGGAATATTCGGGGTAAAAAATGGCAAATAACCGAAATGGCAGAGAACGTAAGGCCCGGGGCCGCCTGGCGGCGGCCCCGCTGAAACAGAAAACCGCCGCCGCGCAACCTGCGAAAGAAGCGCGCCCAGCGCTCAAGGGAAAGGCCGGGGCTTTGCCGGTCGCGGGGGTAGGCGCATCCGCCGGGGGGCTCGAGGCCCTTGAAGGGCTCTTCGCGCACATGCCCTCGGACTGCGGCCTCGCCTTCGTGGTCATCCAGCACCTGGCCCCTACCTACAAAAGCATAATGGGCTCGATCCTCAGTAAAAACACGGGCCTGAAGGTCCTCGAGATAAGGGACGGCCTGAAGATAAGGCCGAACCATGTCTATCTCAATCCTCCCGACAGGGACGTGGCAATCATAAACGGCGCCCTTCGCCTGATCGAGCCCGTGGAGGCGCACGCCGAAAGGACGCCCATCAATTATTTCTTAAGGTCGCTCGCCGACGATCTTCAGGAGCGGGCCATAGGCATAATCCTCTCCGGCCCCGGCACTGACGGGACCCTCGGCGCCAAGGCCATAAAGGCCGCTGGCGGGCTCGTGGTCGTCCAGGACGAAAAGCAGGCGAAGTACTCCGGGATGCCGGGCTCGGCCATAGACGCCGGGGC
>DAIDBB010000464.1 GCA_027310325.1 bacterium
CTTATACTCTGCGCGGACCCGGACAGGGACATAATCTCTTTCGAGAACGCCGCGATAGTCTGCCTGCAAAAAGAGAGCGCCGGGTGGTCGATACGGTGGATGGTCATCCCATCCATGTAGCGGCCCGCGGATTCTCTGCTATCATCAGGAATAAAAAGTTCTCCCGAGGGCCATGACGACGCCAAAGCGGCTTTCGCTCATATCCGCGTGCCTGATGCTCGCCGCGCTCCTGCCCCGCGTTTGCCGGGCCGGGGAGGACTTTTTTTCGGACCACCGTATCGAGCTTTCGGCAAAGGGCGGGCTCCATACCTCGCCGGGGAGCGGGTATTTCAGGAGGAACTTCACCCGTTTCGACTCCGGCGCGCTCTGGGGGCCGAGCGCCGAGGTCGAGCTCGATTATCTCGTGACCCCTAACTGGATAATCGGCAACTCGGTAGGGTTCAACCACGGCTCAACAGGGTTCTTCGATAACGGGGCCGACAGGCGCCTCACGTTTTTCGTGCCCTACTACCTCCTTACGGGAAAATACAGGTGGAAGACGTACTTCGGCAACACGAAGGCGTTTACCGACGTCGGAGGCGGCATCGGGTACTACCACTTCAATAACGACCTTAACCCCTCGGAAGGGGCCTCGCCCGGGGTGACCCTCAATAGAAGCGACTTTAACGCGCTCGGGGAGCACGTCTTCATAGAGTTCGGTTTTCCAGTGAGGGAAAACCTCGCCCTCCTTCTGGAATTCAGGTACTCGATGGTACTGGTGAATAACGTAAACGCCTTCCGCGACACCCTTAACCTCGGCGGCGACAACTGGTTCGTCGGCCTCGTCTGGATACCCTGACGCCCCCAAACTAATCCCTTGACTTACCAGGGCCCAACTGATATTTAGACCACCTTGGGTCTTTGTATTTAAAAAGTCCCTGCCCTATCAATGGAAGCTTCCAAAAGATACCGGTGGCTCGCCCCGGGCGACCTGAACGCCTTTTTCGGCCTCATGGGCGACAACATGAGCGACCTGGTCATAATGGCGGGCCTGCTTGTCGGGGTCTTCCACTTCCCGGCGGACCTCGTCCTGACGAGGATGATACCGGGCTCGGCGGTGGGGGTGCTTGCCGGCGACCTCGCCTACACGTGGATGGCCTTCAGACTCGCGCAAAAGACGGGGCGCGACGTGACGGCCATGCCGCTCGGCTTCGACACCCCCTCGACCTTCGCCCTCACCTTCGGCGTCATAGGCCCGGCTTACATGGCGACCCGGGACGCGGTCATGGCCTGGAAGATAGCCATGGCGGTCGTCGTCATAATGGGGGTCGTTAAGCTGATCGGAGCGTGGTTCGGCCCGCTTATAAGAGCGGCTGTACCAAGGGCCGGGCTCCTCGGTTCGATAGCCGCCATAGCGCTTGTATTGATCGCGTTTTTACCGGCACTTGAGGTCTTCTCGAACCCGGTAGTCGGGTTCGTCTCCTTCGGGGTGGTGCTCATGACCCTCATAGCCAAGGTCCGGTTCCCGATGAGGCTTCCGGGGGCGTTCGCGGCAGTGGTCGCCGGCACGTTCGTATTCTACCTCATGTACTTCGGCGGGGCCATAGGCGCGGAAAAGCTCCACTTATCGGGGTCCGCGGCCATGGGGCTATCTCTGCCGCTTCCAACGCTCGGGTTCCTCGAAGGGTTAAAGTTTGCCTGGAAGTATCTGCCCGTTGCGATACCGTTCGCCGTTGCCATAATAGTGGGCTCCATAGACGTGACCGAGAGCGCGGCGGTCGCCGGGGACGAGTACGGCGCGCGCGGGATAATACTCGCGGATGGAATAGCCACCATCCTGGCCGGGGTTTTCGGAGGGGTCCTTCAGTCTACCCCCTACATAGGGCACCCCGCCTACAAGGACATGGGCGGGAGGGCCGGCTACACCCTCGCCACGGCCCTTTTTATCGGGCTGGGGGCCGTCCTCGGGTACCTCTCTTTTTTCGTCAATCTTCTTCCGAAGGCGGCCGTGGCGCCGATACTCGTATTCATAGGCATGGAGATAACCGCGCAGGCGTTCGAGGCCACGCCCAGAAAACACGCCCGGGCGGTCGCTTTCGCTTTCATACCCGTAATAGCGTACCTGCTCGTAATAGAGCTCAATTCCGCCGTCTCGAACCTCGGCAGGGCCGCCGCCGACCTTACGGGCGGCCCACTGGAGACCTACCGCGCGGCCCTTGTCCTCGGCAACGGCTTCATAATCACCTCAATGATATGGGGCGCGGCCATAGCCTTCATCATAGACCACAGGCTTCATACCGCCTCGTTCTACTTTTACGCGGCGGCCGTTTTGTCGCTTTTCGGGGTCATCCACTCGCCGCTTGCGGACGGCGGGCTGTTTCTTCCGTGGCAGGCCGGGTCTTACGTGCCGGTTACGCTGTTCGCCGCGTACCTCGCCGCCGGCATGATGCTGAACTACGTATCCTTCCACAACAGGAGGTTCGGCGGTTAGCGATGCTCTTCATGTCCGTCTTTACGGTACCGCCCTGCCTCCTTTACAGGGACCTGGAAGAGATGAGGGTGGCGAATTTTTCCTTGATTTTTTTATCACCAGGCTTCATACTTGTGCAATCCATCAGAAAAACGAGGTGACGGCTATGAAGAAATATTTCTTTCTGGTCCTGGTCCCGGCCCTTATTATTTCCGGGACAAGTTTCGCGGCCTCGGTCGAGGAGGGCGGCAAGATCTTTCACAGGTATTGCGCCAAGTGTCACGCGGGCGACGGGGCCGTATCGGATTACGGAAGATCGCTTAAGCCAAAGCCCGCGAGGGACCTCAGGACGAACCACCTTTTCATCGCCCCGAAGGAGCTCCCCATAATAATCAAGTACGGGGTCTATGGAAGGGAGATGCCGAACTGGGAGAGCGTCCTTAGCGACGCGGAGGTAAAGGACGTCGCGGCCTATGTCCGCACCCTGAACTACGCGCCCGACCCGAAAGAGGGCGAGAGGCTCTTCAGGCAGAAATGCTTCGCCTGCCACGGCGCCGAAGGCCCGGCCAAGAAGCTCTACGGCGCGCCCGACCTCGACATGTCGCCTCTGCAGGCCTTTGACATGGGCCGCGTCATAAGGTACGGCCGCCACGGCACGATCATGTCGCCGAAGGAGGACATCCTTACGAACCCCGAGATAGCCGATATCGTAACGTACC
>DAIDBB010000473.1 GCA_027310325.1 bacterium
GCCCCGGCGAGCTTTAGATCAAGGTTGGACTTCAGGGCCTCGGCAACGAGCCTGTCGAGCTCGGGGTCCTTGAAAGTCCGCCACCAGATTGACAGTTCCGCCGGGTTCGGCGCGCCCGCGGCCCCGGCGCCGTCCCAACCCTTTTCAACCGGGATATCGGGCTTGACGTAATTCGGCCCGACGGTGCAACCGGCGAGCACGGATGCCGCGGCCAGAGTCATAAAAAGTCTTTTCATGAACGGCTTCCTTTGGCCGGGGCGTTCCCGGCCCCGTCCGGCATCGCCGGGACGAACGGCGGGGCCTCTATGAATACGTCCATCTGCTGCCCCACGTAGGCGGGCAGGGCCTTCCGGTCGAAGCTGTAGATCGCCTGCATGACTCGCGTATCGACCCTTTCCGTCGAGTCGCCGGTAAGGGACTTCTTCGGGACCACGTAGGGCTCGATCCGTACGAACGAGATCCTGGTCTTGAGGTCGCTGTTGCCGCGCAGGGAGGCCACGGCCTGCGAGTCCTTGCGGAACCTCCACGCGTCGTTCTCGTCTATATCGACCCGTATGTGCAGGTCGTCGAGGTTTCCGAGCATCATAAGGGGCGTTGCGATGGCGCCGGCCTGCGCGAACTCGCCGGGGTGGATGTTCATCTGGAGTATCTCGCCGTCGACCGGCGCGCGGACCGTAAGGCGCGCGAGGTTCGTCTCGACGGCCTTTACCGCGGCGTCAGCCGCCTCGACCGCCGCGCGGGACGAGTCGACCCTGGCCTGCGCGATCAGGACCGCGTTGCGCCTGTGCTCGAGGTCGTCAACGCTTATCGCCCTCTTGTCCGTCACCGACTCGGCAAGGCCAAGCTGCGTCTTCACGTCTTTAAGTGCCGCCCCCGCCTCGGCCACCGCGGCCCTGGCCTGCGCAAGCGCCGTCCTTTTGACTTCAAGGTCGGCCCTCGCGTCGCGGTCGTCTATGAGAAATAGCGGGTCTCCGGCCTTTACGCGGCCGCCCTGTCTCACGTATATCTTCGCCACTATCCCGGCAACGGGGGTGCCTATGTTAATGTTTTCCGACTTGGCCTCTATTATGCCGGCCCCGGCTATGTATGATTTGAACGGGGCGCGGGCCGGTTCGGCTACGTGCTGGGACACCGGGGTCTGCTTCGCGCCCACGACGACCGAATAGACGGCGAAGGCGAACCCCCCGGCGGCGACGAACGGCAGCATGTACTTCGGCAACCTTAAAGACATCTTATTACCCTCCTTCTTATTGAGGACCATTTTAGCGCCGCGCGCGGCAATCGTTTTACCGTTCTCGAACTGAAAGGCGCGTTATTTATTCACGTTCACTGGAATAATCGCCGTCCGGCGCTGACAAGGTCCTCGCGGCTCTCCGGAAATTTTTAATGTGCCGCGCCGGAGGCTAATGTTCCATCTCGTCCGGCGAGTTCGCCACCTGCACTATGTGTCCGTCGTCCATCTTCGCGATCCTGTCCGCGAAGCCGAAGATGCGGGAGTCATGCGTCACTATCACAAGGGCCCTGTTGTCGCCGAGGGCGACACTTTTAAGAAGCTCCATGACCTTATGCCCGGTCTCGTGGTCAAGGGCGCTCGTAGGCTCGTCGCAGACGATGAGCCTGGGGTTGTGTATGAGCGCCCGCGCTATGGCTACCCTCTGCTGCTGGCCTCCGGAGAGCTGGACCGGCAGCGAATTTACCTTGTCCTTCATCCCTACTTTTCCGAGGAGGTCGGCCGCCCTATCGACCGCCTCCTGCCTCCTCATCCCGTTTATGATGAGCGGCACCGCGACGTTCTCGGCGGCCGTGAGGGCCGGAAGGAGGTTATACGCCTGAAAGACGAACCCGATGTTCTCGGCGCGGTATCTGACCTTTTCGCGGCCCGACATGTGCTGGAAGTCGCGCTCGTAGACCTTGCAGCTCCCCTCGTCATGGTCGAGTATCCCGGCTATGACCGAGATGAGCGTCGTTTTGCCGCAACCGGAGGGGCCCACGAGCATCATGAGCTCCCCTTTCCTCACTTCGAGGTCCACCCCTCTTAGCGCCATGACCTTCGCGTCGTCCGTCCCGTATGTCTTTACTACCTTCGTGCAGCTTACCGCAAGTTCTCCGCTCACATGTCTACCCCTTGAATACGATCGCCGGCTCGAGCTTCATTACTTTTCTTATGCTTATCAGCGCGGCGAATATGCAGATGAGCGTAACCGCCACGCCGCTCAGCACAAGGAGCTGCCACGGGAGCATGAAGGCAAGGACGCTATCGCGAATCATGTAGCCGAAAAACGACGCCGCTCCGACCCCGAGGCCGTAGCCGATGGACCCTACGGTCAGGGCCTGGAGAAGTATCATCTTAAGGAGAGTGCCGTTCGTCGTGCCCATGGCCTTCAATACGCCGAACTGCTTGAGGTTATCGAGCGTGAAGTTATAGAAGGTCTGCCCCGCGATGGCCGCGCCTATTATGAAGCCGAGGATGACGGCGGTGCCGAAGTTTATGGGTATGCCGGTGTACTTGAGGTAATAGTTCATGGTCACCTGCTGGAACTGTTCCCTCGTGTACGCGGCAAGCCCTGTCCTCTCGGTAATGCGCTTTGTAAGGGCGGGGAGGTCCTCCCCTGGCTTGGCCTTTACGAGGATGAACGAAAGGAGCTTCCTTTCCCGCGGCGCGTACTTTATCGCGCGGGTGTAGGTCGTGTAGACGACAGGCTGGGACTGGAAGGTCCGGGTCGTCCTGGCAATCCCCACGACGATCGCCCTCTTGTCGTTAAGCTCGAGCGTGTCTCCGGTCTTAAGGGCGACGCGCTTTCCGTTGGGCAGCGTCCTCGCGAGCTTGCCGGCCGCCCCCTCGATGTCGACTATTACGGCGTCGCTCTTTCTAAGGTCTTCGAGCTTTCCCTCGAGCATTATCGGAGGGCCGCCTATCAACGTGGCGTCGTCAAGGCCGATTACGTTGCATGTCTGGAAGTTGCCGTTCTCGAGGCGCGCCTTCAGAAGCCCCTTGTAGAGCGGCATCGCCCAGTCCACGCCCTCCACGCCGCGGACGCGGTAGAGCTCGGTGTCCTGGATCGGCTTTATGTCGTCTATGTACTGGACCTTCGGGTCCATGGCCCAGACGTCGGGTTGAGAGAGGTCCGTCATGAAGCTGAACGTGCGGGCCATGAGGCCTACGAATATGGCCGGCTGCTGGGTCATTATGAATGACGCGAACGTGAGGCCCATGACGATCCCGAGGTATTTGCTCTTGTCGCCCATGAGCATCTTTAAAGCGGTATAGTACATCGGGCTATCTCCTTTTCCTTCGCGCCATGACCCGAAGCGCCGCAAGGGAGAAATCCGTTATATGCCCGGCCGTCCTCGATATCCAGTCCTCGTCGTATTTTACCGCCGGGCTCAGGACGTTTATTACGGGCCTTGCGTGGTTGTAGAAGACGCACTGGCCTATGATGCTAAAGACGCACCGCTCGACCTCTTCGTCCGTGAAGCCCTCGCCGAGTATCTCGGTTATTATCCCGGTAAGGACCTTCTTCCGTGGGCGTATCGCCCGCTCGACTATCCTGGGGAGCACCCCCGTGGGATCGACCATCTCCCTGGCCATGAGCTTTCCGTGCCATGCCGCCTGGCCGCACCTCAGGCACCCGTGCATGAAGTTCGTTATGAACTCCTCCAGCCTTTTTTCAGGAGGGCCGGTCCTGGAGTCGTCGTGGGGGTATTTGGCGGCGGCGCTTTGGAAAGAGTACTCGAGGACCTGGGCGTAGAGCTCTTCCTTGCTGCCGAAGTGGTAGTTTATGGAGGCGACGTTTACGTTGGCCCTTCTGCATATTTCGCGGACCGTGGCGGCCCGGAAGCCGTATTCGGCGAAGACCTCCCCCGCGGTGTAAAGGAGGCTCTTGCAGGTGTCTTCGCTTAAGGGTTTTAACGTCTGCGTCTCGAGAGCCATGAAAAATAATCCTAAATTTAAGAGATTCGGGTTCAGGGTCCCCGGCCTGAATTGGCAAATCCTTTATTAGGCGGCGCCTGCCTGACTCCTCGTCTGCCTTTTAAATATTGGCTATCGCGGGAGCTAATCTTATGAATTCCGGGTTGGACGCCTGATCGACCAGGAATTTCGCCAAATTTCCCCGAAAAAGGCTCCACCTTAGCTTTGTTTGGCCGTACCATCCGACCTTGACTCTACCGTTTGACGGGCCGTCTTTGAGATATGGGATTCTTACAAGCGTCCAATCGGCATTTGAGGTCCTAACCAATTCGCCGGTCGCCTTTACGTCGTCGTAACCGTTGAAGGCGATCAGTTTGATCAATCCCAGACTCGCCCGGGTTTTAAGATCGAAACTATCTTTTGGATCAGGAGAGGCCGAGGTCGAGACTTGAATAAATCGCTTAACTCCAAGTTGGTCCATGACGGACAGGATGTTTTTCACTCCGTCCATAACCGGGCGTTTTTCTTTTATCTTAATACTATTGGGGCCAAGCGCGCTGATCACGGCGTTCGATCCCTGAATGCACTTTTTTATCGCATCAATATTTTTAAGATCGCCGGCGACCATATCGAGCTTTCCCTCGTAGGCCCTCAGTTTGGCGGCGTCTCGCGTATAAGCCGTCAAACTATGACCCTGTTTGATGGTCTCATCAATGATGTATTTACCAGTTGGCCCGGTTGCTCCGAATATCGCTATTCTCATATAACCTTCCACGGTCGAATCAAAGAGTTGAGTATCGCTAATTACACCCGCGACCCTAATCCGTAAACCCGTGTTTCAAACAAGAG
>DAIDBB010000492.1 GCA_027310325.1 bacterium
CTGTTGGTGTCCTGGTATTCGTCGACAAGCACGTGCCTGAAGCGCTCCTGGTATTCCTTGAGGGTCTCCGGGCGGGCTTTAAGGAGATTAATTGGCTCGCAGATAAGGTCCCCGAAGTCCATGCACCCCATCTCTCTCAGCCTTTTCTGGTAAAGGGAGTATACCTTCGATACCCTTTCGGACAAGAAATCATGGCCCGCTCTCAAATATTCATTTGGCCCTATGTTTTCGTTCTTTGCCTGGTTTATCCTTGCGAGTATCGCTTTCGGCGAGAACGTCTTCTCGTTTATCGAGAGTTCCGCCATGACCTGTTTTACGAGGGCGAGTTGGTCGTCGTCATTATATACGGTAAGAGGCCCGCCCAGGGCCTTCCTTAAAAGCCTCAAGCCGAGGGAATGGAAGGTCCCGAGCCACAGGCCCCCGGCCCTCTCCCCGATAAGGCCTGTAAGCCTTTCTCGCATCTCTCCGGCCGCCTTATTGGTAAAGGTGACCGCCATTATGTTTTCGGGCGAAACCCCTTCTTTGAGCACAAGGTAGGCTATCCTTGCGGTCAAAACCCTGGTTTTGCCGCTCCCGGCCCCGGCCAGAATCAGAAGAGGCCCGTCTGCGAAGGTAACGGCCTCGGACTGTGAGGCGTTCAAGGACTGTAAGAAAATCATCATTTAACCCGCCCGGTCGAATTGTATATTTTTAACACAGGAAGAGCCCCTTAGGCAAATGGAAGATGTGTGTTAGGGATACCTTACTCCCAACCGTCGCGCTTCTTTTTAAAGCGATTTAATACCGCTTTAATAACTATTTAATTTCCATGGATTAATATGAGCTCTGCTTGAACATTATTTTAAAATGTGGTAGTTTTGGAAGGTAAGCCTTGACCCCCCTTAAAAGTGCGGGGCAAAGGCTGGCTCCCATTCAGGAGAAAAAGATATTGAAAGGCCAACAGGTCCGTTTTGTGCCGGGGTGTTCCATCGTCTTCCCCGGTGTCCTCTTAAATCTCGCTATAAAGTATTTTCTGACCAATAATTTATGCGGCAAGAGAGTCTCCTTATGAAAAAAAAGGTAAAGGCGTTTGCGCTTTCCCTGGCCGCGGCGGCGCTGTTCGCAACCCCCGCGTTTGCCGGCGACTGGCCGATGTTCCTCAAAGACGGGGCGCATTCATCGATTGCGGATAAAGCCCCGGCTACCCCGTTGGCCCTTAAATGGCAGGCCCGGACCAATGGGCCCGTCTATTCTTCGCCGGTCGTATACGGCCGGAAGGTCTTCGCCGGGTCTTTCGACAGGAGCCTTTACGCCTTCGACGCCAACACCGGAAGCCTGTTGTGGAGCTTCAAGACCGACGGCGAGATACTATCGACGCCCGCGGTTTCGAATAAGACCGTATTCTTCGGCTCGAAGGACGGCTTTATCTACGCCCTTGACGCCGATTCGGGCAAACTTGCATGGAAATACAAGACCGGCGGGGCGGTACTCACGTCTCCGGTGGTAGCCGACGGGGCCGTGGTCGCGGGGTCGATGGACCTTTACGTATATGCCGTTGACGCGGCCAAGGGGACAAGGCTCTGGAAGATGCCGCTGTACGACACCAACGTATACGGCGGCATATATGCGTCTCCGGCCTATTCGGCGGGGGCGCTTTTCACGGCTGGCAAGAACGGCTTCATATACTCCATGAACCCTAAAAGCGGAGGGAGGAACTGGTCGGTCAAGACCGGATCGGCGATCTACTCCTCGCCGGTCTTCAGGGACGGCAAGGTTTACGCGATCTCTTTTGACCGGAACCTTTATGTGCTCGACGCCAAGACCGGGGCCATTGTATGGAGAAAGAACCTTGAAAACGAGCTTGTATACGCCTCTCCGGTCGTTACCGGCGACCGTGTCTACGTAAGCTTAAAGAACGGGTGGATAAAGGCGTACGACAGGTCAAGCGGCCAGCAGAAGGCCGAGTTCAAATTGCCCGATGAGGTCAATTCGACCCCGGTCATCGAGGATGACGTTATCTTCGCGGGCTCTGAAAACGGCTATATTTACGCGATTAACGCCATGAACGGCGAATTCATATGGCAGGCGCGGACCAATGGAGGCATACACGCCTCTCCTGCCGTTGTGGAAGACGCGGTATACGTGGGTTCGGAAGACGGAAGCGTTTACGCCTTTGGCCAGGCCGGAAAGTGATCCCTAAGCTTGGTTTTTTTAAACCGCTTAAGCAAATAAAAAACATTATTTGAAAACAAGAAGGTGCTATGCTGAGGAAAATGGCAGGAAGAGCCGGGTATGTAATCATCGCAGCAATACTCGTTTTGGCCGCGGGGCCGGCTTATCCGGCTGAAAAGGCCCCTGCAAAGAAGATTCCCCAGGCGCTTCCTTATCCCGAGATCGATGCGCTTAATTCGATCATGAACCCCCATAATCAGATAAATGACGAGGGGGAAGTGCTCTGGAACACATGCCAGGTCTGCCACAAAAACGTTCCTGACCCGAAGAAGGAAAAAAACGTCAAGGACGTGCGCCTGCGGACCGAGGACCTTAACGAGGTCTGCACAAGATGCCATCCGTACAGACCGCATCCGGGCGGCGAGGGGATAGAGGCGACGATGAGCATGATAACGGCCCCGGACCACCTTGTGGTCCCGTCCAAAAAGATATATGCCAATATGAGGATGACGCTCAAGGAAACACCCCTCCTGCTGCCAATGGATAAGGCCAATAAGATCGCCTGCTCCACCTGTCACAACCCGCATGAAAGGGGGCTTTTAACGGGGAGGGCCGACTACGGCGCCGATTCGGATACCAGGCTCCGTTCGGCCGGCCTCGAGATATGTCAGTACTGCCACCGGAAGTAACAGGCGTTAAATGCTGAAAGCCCACCATAAGGAAATAGGAGTTACGGAGTCAAGGATCTCCGGAAAAGGTTCGGGAAGATACAAGTATCCGGTTCAAACAGCTCTGCTTCTGTTTATCCTCATTCCGGTCCTTTCCGGATGCACCACCTCCACGATAAATGATAGCCGGCTGGCATCCGAAAAAGATGCGGTATCCCTTATCTGGCCCAACCCTCCCGAGCCGGCCAGGGTAGCTTATTTAAAAACGATCGAAAGGCCCCGGGACATAGGCGCCCAGACGGGCTTTTTCGCGAAACTGGCCGAATATATCATGGGGGCCAGGGTAGATGACATTGTAAAGCCTTACGGCGTGGCGGTCGATTCCGGCGGCAGGATCATAGTCGCTGATACGGCCTTCAGGCGTATACACATATTCGATGCTGCGAAGAAAAAATATATTTCCTTCGACGAGGCCGGGGATTCCGCGTTCTCCTCGCCGATAGCCGTCGCTACTGACGGGGCCGACAACATCTACGCGACCGATTCAACGCTCGGCAAGGTCTTTGTCTTCAATAAAAAAGGCGGATTCCTGTTTGACTTCTCCGCCGGCAGAAGGCCAACGGGCATAGCGGTCGGCAGAGAGGACAAGGTCCTGTACGTCTCGGACACCATCGAGCACAATATAAAGGTATATGACCTGAAGGGCAAGCTTCTGAGAACAATCGGAAAGTACGGCACCGGGCCCGGCGAATTCAATTATCCGGTAGACCTCTATGCCGACAGGAACGGCGAGCTTTATGTGATAGACGCGATGAACTACAGGGTCCAGATCTTCGACAGAAGCGGGAAGTTCGTTACCAAGTTCGGCAAACAGGGCGACGGCACAGGGGACTTCGGACGGCCTAAAGGGATAGCCGTGGACAGGGACGGCCATATATACGTCGCTGACGCGCTTTTCGATGCCGTTCAGATATTCGACCGTGAGGGGAGATACCTGTTGAGCTTCGGAAGCCTCGGCGTGGAGGCGGGCATGTTCTGGATGCCGTGCGGCGTCTATATCGACGAGGGCGACAATATATATGTGGCAGACTCGTACAACAGGAGGGTTCAGGTCTTTGAGTACCTCGGTAATGGATAACGGGGCCTTTGGAAACGCCTGGAAGGGACGCCTCCCGCAAGCGCTCATCCTTGTCCTCGCGCTGGCCTTCCTGCTTCCCGGGACGGCGGGAGCGAACATCGCCACCACAAAGCATAACTTCGGCGCCTTCGCCCCGGCCGGCAATATCCAGACGTCGAGCACTTCGGAGATATGCGTTTTTTGCCATACGCCGCACAACTCGGCCCCGGCGGGGCCGATATGGAACAGGGCGGACTCCGGGGCCACGTATAACGTATACGCAAGCCAGTCCCTTGCCGCCACTCTTGCGCCCAATCCCTCGACCTTGAGCCAGCCGACCGGCGCGTCCAAGCTATGCCTTTCGTGCCACGACGGGACGATAGCCATAGGCTACGTAAGGGACGCCCCCGGGGCCGGCGCTTCCGCTGTAAATCTTAACGTGACCGGGGCCAACGTCGATATAACGGGAAAACTTACGCCGTCTTCGGTCTCATACATAGGCACGGACCTGCGTAAAGACCATCCCATATCATTCGCCTATTCGCAGTCATATCCGTCGAATACCGAGATCAAGGCCCCCGGGCCGGACGGGGTCACCTTCGGGAGCCTCAACATAAAGCTCGACAGCGGCAAAAACGTCCAGTGCACGACCTGCCATGACCCGCACGGGACCCCGTACCCGAAGTTCCTCACGGCATCCGTAGCGTACGACGGC
>DAIDBB010000482.1 GCA_027310325.1 bacterium
GTACAAAGACTATTTCTAATTAAAGGCCGCCCCGCAAAAAGTCCTGTCTCTCTAATCATAAAAGACCGCCTGATGCTTGAAAGGCTCGTTCAGGGCGTACCTCCAGCGGCTGAGAGGCTCATCGAAAACTTCTGGCCGGGCCCGCTTACGATAATCTTTAGGGCGAAAGATAGCCTTCCTGCCTGCCTTCTGGCGAATACCGGGAAGGTCGGGGTCAGGGTCTCGAGCAACCCCGTCGCCCGGAGGCTCGTGGAAGAGCTTAACTCCCCCATAACCGCCACGAGCGCAAACCCTTCTGGAAAAGAGCCCGCAAGGTCGTCTTCCGAGGTCATCGGATATTTTAACGGCTCCATAGACATGCTCATCGACGGCGGTGTGTTAACAGGCCGCTACGGCTCTACCGTCGTCGATATAACCGGCGACAGGATCGAGATTATAAGGGAAGGAGAGGTCCCGGCCTCAAAACTGCTTGAAAACGCTAGCTAACAGGATGGGTAGAACCAACATCCTATTGGCCTGCGTTTGTCAGCCGCGCGGCGAAAAACCCGTCCATGCCGTGGAGGTGGGGGAAGGTCCTCAGGAACCCCGACTTATCGACCAGCCCCGCGCAGCCTTTGGGCAGGTATCTCGCCGCGTCTTCAAGGGTGAAGTCCTTGTGAGTATCCAGGAAGCGTCTTATTAAGTCTTCAGTCTCCTCGGGCTCAAACGTGCAGGTCGAATAGACTAGCCACCCCCCTTTTTTAAGGTACCGCGAAGAATTATCGAGTATCTCCGTCTGCCTCGCTGAAAGCTCCGCTATGTCGCCGGCCTTTCTCTTTAACTTGATATCAGGGGTCCTCCTGAGGACCCCGAGCCCTGAACATGGAGCGTCGACGAGTATCCGGTCAAAGACGATCGGCTCCGTGAAATTGAAGGGTTTTTCGGAGTCGGCCTCGATCGTCTTAATGATGGTTATACCGAGCCTTTTCGCGGTCTCCTCCACGCTCTTTAAGCGTTTGGCATTCCTATCGAGGGCGTAGATAAGTCCGCTATTATCCATAAGCTGGGCGATATGCGTAGTTTTTCCTCCTGGAGCGGAGCACGCGTCGAGTATGGTCATTCCAGGCCCGGGCGAAAGGAGGTATGGTATTATCTGCGAGGCCTCGTCCTGAACGTAGAACCTCCTGTCTTTCGGATCGAGCCGCCCTCCTTTCAGGACCTCTATCCCGTCCAGGGAATAGCTTGACTCTTTGACTTCAAAGCCCTCATTGGCGAGCTCTCTCATAAGGGTAACCCTCTCGATGGCAAGCGTATTTACCCGGATGGTCTTAGGGGGTATTGCCTGGTTCGCCTTGCAAAGCTCAATCGTCTCGGGGATGCCGTACCTCTCGGCCCACCTCCTGACCATCCATTCCGGATGGGAATAGACGATGGAGACGTGTTTTACCGGGTCTTCCTTCAGAAGAGGATACGTTAGAGATCCCTTGCTTACCGCGGCGTTCCGCAGGACCGCGTTTACGAAGCCGGCTTTTTTTGCTCCGGCCGGCCTTACAAGGTTTACGCTCTCATCGACCGCGGAGCGTGGAGGGACCCTTGTGAGGAAATAGATCTGATAGATCCCGATCCTTAAGGCGTTTAAGACCAGGTGCTCGAGCTTTTTGGTCTTGATGGCTGAAAAAGAATCGATTATCCAGTCTATCTTTATCTGCCACCTGAGTACGCCGTAAACAAGCTCCGTAGCGAGGTTTCTCTCGGCGTCTCCTAGACCAACGAGGGCGCGCTCAAGGACTATGTCGGCGTAGGCGCCGCCCGCGGTAACCCTCTCCAGCGCCTTTAGCGCAACGAGTCTGGCCCCTTTAACTGAAGAATGTGCCATGAAATACTTTCCCCCTATACTTGAATAACCTATTTTATCAAATAAATTTCCATTAAAATCAACCCGAATATGGCTTAAGAAGCTCTGATTAAATATTATATTTTGCAGTCATTGAGAGGAGCGTAGCGACGAAGCAATCTCTAAGTATTGGATTTATCTAAAAAATATCTTGTTTTGCTTTGCTTCGCTCGCTATGACAGATCACTGAATTAATCAGAGGTTCCCCTTATCTATTGATTAGTTAAATAAATTAATTTTTAATTTAATATTTTCAAAATATGTCGCGAATTAAATCATTAAAGTTTTTTTTCATCGGGTCGATATATCGGTTGAGAAGTTCGTCGTCCATAGGACTATTGATTAATCATCCCTCAAGACTAATACAGGCGGAGGTTCTAATAATGAAAAAACTGGTAGATTTAATGCTGCGACGCTTAAGCATCAAGATTTTTCTCATGGGCACGGTAAGCATTCTTGTGCTGGCACTTACGGCTCTCTCCATAAATAACGTCTTAAGCGCACGAAAGACCGGTAACGAAATCGCCCGCTTGGATCTGGCGAACGTGCTCGCCGACAGGATACTCGAAGCGTCAGGTTATGAGGCAAAGGAGCGCGGGGTCACCTCGATGGCCCTTACCTCTGAGGCGGCGGCGGATGACTCTACGATTCGAATGATACAGGATACGAGGTCCAAGGGGGACGATACTATAAACAAGGCCTATGAACTGGCGAAAAAACTTTCTGAAATGGACGGAGCAAACTCCGAGCTCGACTCTGCGGTGCGCAAGGCCCAGGCCCTCCACGCAGAGCTTGAACAGGCGAGAAGGAACGCTGACAGGAACCTCGGCAACGCCGCCAACAAGGATTATTCCTCGAAGGCATGGACGGACCTAATCACCTCTTATATCGACGCAAACGCCGAGGTCCGCGTTACGGCCTTCACGTCAAGCACCAGCAAGGAGACGATGCAGGAGGCGCTGCGGATGAACCTTGAGCTGAAGCACGCGGTGTGGCTGGTTAGCGAGTACGCTGGCCGCGAGCGCGCGATACTCGCCAGGTTCGTTTCAGGAAGGATCCCTTTCGAGAAGGCTACCCTCGAAAAACTCGATACGAACAGGGCCATCGTGGAGGTCAACTTGAAGCCGGTTTTGCGTCTGAAGTACTCGAAGGACCCGGAGGTAGTGGCCGCGATCTCGAAGATGGAAGAGGTCTTTCTGGGAAGCTTTGACCAGGTCCGCAGGTCCGTTTACGCCGCCGGCTCTACCGGCGCCTATCCGATCTCTGGTAAGGACTGGGTCGATAAGTCGAGCGCGGCCATAAATACCATACTCGATGTATCGGCCGTTGTGGGCAATATGGTCGACGCCAGGATCGCACCGGACCTTCGTGCCTCCAAGCGCAATATGGCCGTGTCGCTTGCGGTACTCG
>DAIDBB010000488.1 GCA_027310325.1 bacterium
GGTACGTAAGCCCCATATAATAATACGTTAAAGCATCCTCTTTGTTTATTCTCAAGGCGGCCTTAAAGTCCTCTATGGCCGCACCGTACTTTCCAAGCTCCGCGAAGCAGTACCCCCTGTTGACATAGGGATATTCAAAGGCAGGATCGAGTCTAATAATAATGCCATAATCTTCCACGGCATGACGGCAATCTCCCGTATATTTATATGATTGCGCCTGGTTAAAATAAGCGTCGACTTTTCCCGGATCGAGGGCTATCGCCACGCCGTAGTCCCTTATGGCAGGCCCGTACTCATGCCTGTAATAATAGACATTTGCCCGGTTAAAATAGGGTATGGCGCTCCCATTCGGGTAAAGCTCTATCTCGTGATTCCAGAGCGAGATGGAATCCTTCCATATGGCCTGCTGCCTTATAGTCAGAAATGTCAGCATGCCTATCACGAGAACACCTGAACATATTAATATAGTCCTCTTTATCCCTGATGATCTCTCATAGAGACCGCCGGCCAATATCCCTATCATTAAAAATATGCTCAGGGAAGGCAGATACATATACCGGTCGGCTGCGGCCTGCGCGCCAACCTGGACAATTCCTATTACAGGCAAGAGGACCAGAAGGAAATAAAGCCAGGCGGCGGAAAATATCTTATATCTCCTGATAGTAATAATGCAGAAAACTGTTATCAAGGCAAGTGCCAGCAGGGACCCAACATACTCTAAAGAGAAAAAGTTTATCTTATACGTATAAGGGTAATAAGGCGCCAGATTCAATGGTAGGACTGTTTTATACAGATAAAAGACATAGGACCTTAAAGCGGTCAAAACGCGGGTGTATAAAGGAGAGGCTTCCAGTGAAAGCAGGGCCTTTTCATGCTTCTGCGCCAAAAATGTGATTAGTGAAGCTATGCCGCTTAATATAAAGAAAGGCATCTTCTCCAGGACCGACCTTGCGGACAGTCTCTCAAGAGGATAAAGATCGATTATAAGAAGGACTATTGGAAAAGATACGGCCATGGGCTTGCTCAAAATCGCCAATATGAAATAGACAACTGTTGTCACATATAATCGGCCCTTCGAGCGCTCTGAATTAATGTATTTAAGGTACGTTATGAGGCCCATCAGGTAGAAAAAACCGCACAGGACGTCTTTTCTTTCAGATACCCAGCTTACCGACTCGACATGGAGCGGATGTAAGGCAAAAAGAACGGCCGTAACAAATGCCGCTATGAATGCAGTTAAGGCCCCTCTTGACTTTATCTCTATAAGTCTTAAGGAAAGAAAGAAGACCAAGGAGGCGTTCACGGCGTGAAAGACTATATTGATGAGATGGTATCCGGCAGGGTTCAGCCCCCAGATGTAATAATCAAGGGCGTATGAAAACGTCGTAAGCGGATGCCAGTTATAAACAAGCGCCTGTGTGAAGATGGTCTTAAAGAACTTCAGATTTACGGCGCGAATTACCGCATCATCGTAGACGTAAAGCCCGTCGTCAAAATTTACGAATCCGCTTCGCGTGGATGGAAGGTAGACAAGCAAAGTCAGCAGGATTATTAAAAAAGCGGCGGTCCTGATGTATTTATCAATATGTCGTCCGTTTTCTGTTCGCACGGCGCCCCGGTGTTCTACGTTCTCCGATTCAAAAATTCACGAATCAAAGCTTCGGAAAGCCTTAGAAAGCTGAAACGTCATTTCGATGATTCATGAGGGGCTTTCCGCTAAGCCTGGAAGCCTTTTTAAAGTAAAATTCAGACCGCCCGGCGTCACCCGCCTTTGAATAGGCGAAGCCGAGATTATAACAGACCCCGGCGTTGCCCGGGTCGAGTTCGAGAGCCTTTCTGAAATCTTCTATCGCCTTATCATATTCCCGCATTTTTAAATAAGTGTAACCTCTGTTGTTGTACGCTTCTTCAGACTTCGAGTTGAGCCCTATGGCACTATCAAAATCCCTAATCGCTGCCGCGTAATCACCCAATATGCCATAAGAAATTCCACGATTACTGTATGAAGGCGCATCCTTTGGGGCCAGAGCTATGGCGGCATCGAAATCCTTTACGGCACTTTTGTTGTCGTTTGAGCCCTGATAAGCAAGACCGCGCAGTTCATAAGCCCTGTACGTAGCGGGATATAACGCAATTTCATGACTCCACAGCGAGACGCTGTCTTTCCAGATATTTTCTTGACGAACGGTTAAGAGAGACATAGTTAAAAACATCAAAATGACAACAGAATTTAATAAAGCGTAAATGACTTTTCTTTCTCTGGTCTTTTTTAAGGCGCTAACGATCACTCCGCTTACGAGAATAAACGGTCCAAGACCGGCCAGATATGTATATCTATCCGCAGCCGCCTGGTCCCCGACCTGGACCAATCCAATGGCCGGAAGAAGCGTAAAAATGTAATAGAGCCATAAAACTAAAAAAAACCTGTATTTTCTAAAGGCCAATATGCTTAAGACGGTGATGAGGAGGAACAGGATGGAGGCGGCCATATACTCGTGAGTAAAAAAGACTACTAAAGTCGGATACGGGTATAACGGGGCCAGATTGACCGGCAGAATAGTCTTATAGACATAGAATATATAAGCTCTAATAGCTATAAAAATACGCATCAGGAAAGGCATCTGTGCCAGAGGCGCGACCGCCTTGCCCTGAGCCCAGATCGTAAGCATGCCTGCCAATGCGCTTAGAATAAAAAAAGGAATTTTTTCCAGAATTACCTTCGCCTCGGTCCATTTTAAACCTCCAAAGCGGTTCAATCTTCCAAAAGGATAATAATCAAGCAGTAAAAGTATGAGAGGCAGAGATACTGCCATAGGCTTGCTCATGAGGGAAAGCAGGAAGAAAGAAAGGGCCGCCGTATAATATGGATAAATGGCTTTTTTCGGAACGGCAGAAATGTATTTAAGGTATGAAAGTACGCTTAGAAGGTAAAAAAAAGCATATAAGACGTCTTTTCTTTCCGAAACCCATGCGACGGATTCTACATGCAAAGGATGCAGACCGAAAAGCAAGGATGTGATTAAGGAAGCTTTAAGAGCGCCATCTCTTATCGAGGTCGGATCGTCATTATTATAAATTCCAGCACGGCTTACGAGCTTAAAAGATAATATCGCAACAAGGAACGTGTTCAGTGCGTGAAAAACGACGTTTGTGAAATGATATATAAAAGGGTTCAATCCGAGCAGCTGATAATCGATGGCGTAAGAAATTATTGTCAGGGGGTGCCAGTTGTTTGCAATATGTGACGTGAATACCCATCTTAAAAATCCTATATCAAAAGTCCGGATGCGTCCGTTGCCAAGGACATATGTCGCGTCATCCCAGTTTACGAACCCGTTTTGTGTTGATGGAAGATAGACAAGCAAAGTCAGCAGGGCTATTAAAAAAGCCCAGGTCCTCACATTTTTATCAATATGCGGCCCGTTTTCCGTATGCACAGGACTCTTATATGGCATTATATTTATCTTTTGCAGTATCCGGCTTAACGGAGCCTTCCATGCCCGCTTTTGAAGCCTTCTCAAAATAAAATTCCGCTTGCTTTGCGTCCCCGGTCTTTGAATAGGCGGAGCCAAGACTGTTTAAGACGCTGGCATTGCCGGGTTCAAGTTCAAGGGCTTTTCCCAAGTCTTCGATCGCCCTGTCATATTTGCCCATTTTCAGGAAAGTATAACCCCTGTTATTGTATGCTTCCCCAAACTTCGAATCGAGTTCGACCGCCCTGTTGAATTCTTTTAGAGCCTCTTCATATTGCCCCAGGTTCCCGTAAGAGATTCCCATATCATTATGTAACTTGGAAGATTTGGGGTCTATGGCTGCCGCCACGCGGAAGTCCTTTACTGCCAACAGATCCTCGCCCTTCATGTGATAGACCATGCCACGGGTGTAAAATGAGAGAAACGAGGCATTTGGGTTGATCTCTATGGCCTTATTCAAATCATCAAGGGCCATTGTGTACTCGTGAAGATACATGTATATCACTCCACGGTCATGATAAGCGGGATAGGCCCTCGGGAATTCCCTTAATTCGTAATTCCACAGGGTCAAGGAATCCTTCCAGAAAGCCTGCTGCCTTAATGTTTGATAAGAAAAAATAGTGAGGACTATTCCCAGAGCGGAAACGACAACCGGCGCCAACATCTTTCTCATCACATTGGAGGCATCAGATCTTTGCATCAGGTAAGCGATGCCTACCCCTGCAAGCATGAAGGGCCCGACGCTCGGCAGATACGTATATCTGTCCGCGGCTGATTGGGCTCCCACCTGTACAATCCCGATCACGGGCAAGAGGGTAATTACATAGTAGGCCCATACCGCAAGAAAAATTTTATATTTCCTGGAGACCAGTAGGGCAAATAGACTTATCCCTGCGAAAAGAATAAAAGAACCCATGTATTCAAGGCTTACGAAAATTATGTGCTCTGGATAAATATATATGGGGGCGAGCTTGGCCGGGATGACCATTTTATACAAGTAGAACATATAGCCCCTGACGGCGACCGATACACGGGTCATGAAC
>DAIDBB010000494.1 GCA_027310325.1 bacterium
ATTATGCAGTCGTATTTCATCTCTAAACCTCTTGCGAAAGGCGGGTTTACGATTTGAGTATAACAGAAAACCCCTTGAAATTGAACGGGTCCGCGGCGGCAAAAACCTGTTATAATTTCAAAGAAAGGAAACGCCTATGGAGATGCCTCCGCTGCAATACCTGGAGCCGAAGAAAAAGACCGGGCTCGTGGTCGTCATAACCGGGAACGGCAAGGGCAAGACCACCTCCGCACTCGGCATGTGCGTAAGGGCCACGGGATACGGCATGAAGGTAAGCATAATCCAGTTCATGAAGGGCGACATGTACTCCGGGGAGCTCGACGGCATAAAGAGGCTCGCCCCTAACGTGGAGCTTAACCTCATGGGTAAGGGCTTCTGCGGGATAATGGGAAACCCCTACCCTTACAAGGAGCACAGGGCGAACGCGCAGGAGGCGGTCAAGCTCGCGAAAGAGAGGATACTTTCCGGCAAATACGACATAGTGATACTTGATGAGATAAATAACGCCTGCCACCTTAAGCTCGTCGATCTCCCCCAGGTCATGGAGATCCTGGACCTTAAGCCGCCGCTAATGCACCTGGTGCTCACGGGGAGGAACGCGGCTCAGGAGGTCATCGACAGGGCCGATACCGTCTCCGAGGTGAGGGAAATAAAGCACGCCTACCGCCAGGGGATAGAGCCGCAAAAGGGCATAGACTATTAGACAAATCGGCCCCTCCCTCGCGGGAGGGGCCGACTTCGAACCGGGCTTCAAACCAGGTCCGAAAACCCGATATCCGTCTCCTCTATCATCTTTTTAAGCTTATGCAGGGCCTTGACCTCTATCTGCCTCACCCTTTCTCTCGTTATCCCGAAATGCCTTCCAATCTCTTCGAGGGTCTTCGGCTCCGAGTCCCCGAGGCCGAACCTCTCTACTATTATCTCACGTTCGTTAGGGTCGAGGGTCTCGAGCCACTCCGTTATCCTCTTTGTTCTGCGCGCCTCGACTATGAGGTCCATCGGGGGCTGAAAGGTGACGTCCTCGAGCTTATCGAGGAGCGACTGCTCGCCCTCTTCGGTCTGGATGCCCGATTCGAGCGAATAGCTCTTCATGTTTATGGAGGAGAGCTTCTTGACGTACCTGCCTGAAAGCCCGGTTTTCCCGGCAAGCTCGCTTATGCTGGGCTCCCTGTTGAGCGTCGAAGCGAGCTCCCTTGACGCCCTCGTGACCCTCGCGAGGTCTGACGTTATATGGATGGGGAGCCGCACGGTATTGGCCTGGTTCGCGATGGCCCTGTCTATGGCCTGCCTTATCCAGTAGGTCGCGTACGTGGAAAACCTGAAACCGAGCGTCGCCTTGAAGCGCTCGACCGCCTTTATGAGGCCTATGTTGCCCTCCTCGATAAGGTCCTGAAGCGGCAGCCCCCGGCCTATGTAATGCTTGGCGATATTTACTACAAGGCGCAGGTTCGACTCTATCATCCGGTTGCGGGCCTCGCGGTCGCCCCTGGCGACCCTTTTCGCGAGGGCCATCTCCTCTTTTGCCGAAAGGAGCCCGTACTTCTTTATATTCTGGAAGTAGGCGTAGATGGAGTCGCTTTTTATGCCCTCTTCGCCCTTTTTGCCTTCAACCTCCGGCTCTTCTATGTCGTTTGCCTTTATCTCCTCTTCTTTTCTCCTGACCGAAGTCGCCGAAACGGGGCCCGTCCGGGCCCCGAAGAATTCCGGCAAACCGGTCCCTCTCATGTTGTTGTTTTCGCCGAATGTCGTCTTGAACATAAAACCCTCCACCAAAAAAACCTTTTAAGAGAGTCTTAGCCCCGGCGGTATGCAGTCGTTAAAAATGCTCTCCCGCGTACTCTTCGAGCCCCGCCTGGTCGGGCTTCATCCCTGCCTCACCCTTCTTCCAGTTGGCCGGGCAGACCTCGCCGTGCTTCTCGTTGAACTGTATCGCGTCGACGACCCTCAATATCTCGTCGACGTTCCTGCCGAGAGGCAGATCGTTTACCGTTATATGCCTGAGCTTCCCCTCCCTGTCGATTATGAAAAGCCCCCTCAGCGCT
This sequence comes from bacterium, assembly GCA_027310325.1. Lineage (GTDB taxonomy): Bacteria > Desulfobacterota > GWC2-55-46 > GWC2-55-46 > GWC2-55-46 > JAKAIQ01. Next base: position 2,043 of record DAIDBB010000494.1, read on the forward strand.
ATGCCGGGCTTTTCCACAAGGACCCCGTACTTCCTGCTTATGGACTTATCGAGGTCCGAAACGAGCGGATAACCGACTTCACCTATGCCGCCCTTCTTCCGGGGCGTATTCCTCCACGCGATATGGGAAAAATGGCTGTCAACCGAAACGCCTATGACCTCGGTCTTCCGGGCCTTGAACTCCGAGATCCTTTCGCTTAAGGCTATTATCTCGGTGGGACATACGAAAGTGAAGTCCAGCGGATAGAAGAAAAGCACGACGTACTTACCCCTGTAGCTCGACAGCTTTATCTCTTTTACCGAACCGTCCGCCATCACGGCCTGCCCTGTAAAGTCAGGCGCCTCGTTTTGCACTATCGCTTCGCTCATGTCTAAATCCTCCTTTATGTTTTTATATTTTCTATACGGATATTATAGCCCTACTGCTGAAACATGCTTTCCTTCCCGGTCCTGCACTCACTGCAGACCCCGTAGAAGTCTATGTGGTTGCCCGTCAAGGTATATTCCGCGAGTATCTCCTCTGGAAGGTGCAGGACCGCCGAGAAGTCAGTGAATATGTCCCCAATCCTGTTGCAGACCGTGCAAATGATGTGATGATGGGGTCTCAGGTTCGGGTCGAAGTGCTTCCTCTGCGGGTCTATCGTAACCTCTGAAAGCTCGCCCCTGTCCTTTAGGGCCTGAATGGTGTTGTAGACGGTCGCAAAGGACACCGTCGGATACTTCTTTCTTATCTCGTTATAGATGTCCTCTGCCGTTGGGTGCCCCGTGTTATTATCGAGGAACTTAAGTATCGCTATCCTCTGGGGCGTCAGCTTGAATTTTCCTTTGTATTTGCTGATGATCTTTTCCATATGACCACCATTTATAATATTTACTATCTTGGAACAATTCTATTATAGAATAATCCTCAAAAAAGTCAATCCCCCTTCCGGGTGTTTTTTGGAATATCCCTAAGAATTTGTTTTTTAAGGGATTTTCAAAGAGAAAGAGAAGTAAAAAGGATAAAAAAGCATCATGGATGCCTCTTGGCTATAGACTTTAATTTACTTATGACTTTACCCGTGTCAGGCCCGCCGACTGCCATTCTTCTAAAGAGCTTAAAGCCGACAAAGACGAAAGCGGCCGCCAGGAAGACCACTCCTAGCCCGTACC
>DAIDBB010000500.1 GCA_027310325.1 bacterium
TCGTTGACGTATTCCGTAGAAGCGAGCATGTCCCCCGGATAGCCGACGAGGCGGCCCGCATCGGCGCAAGGGTCCTCTGGCTCCAGCTTGGTATCGTAAGCCATGAGGCCGCCGAAAAGCACGCCAAAGATATGACGGTCGTCATGGACAGGTGCATGACGATCGAATACCGCCGCCTTCTTGAATGACACATTTTACCCACCTGTGTCACAAAATATTGCAAAGAAGTCATAACATTGTGAAAAAAATTCATTCTTTTGAAGATTGCCTGCTATGAATAATCTTAAAAATCATCAGGTTACATGATGGCACGGAGTTTGCTGTTTTATTTGATATGGAATGAGTGGGTCGGTCCCGCAATCGCGTTCTAGTGAGGAATATACCGCAAGATGTGGACGGAAAAGATACTTATAGTCGGCGATAACGCCGCCATGAACCAGATGCTAGAATCAGACCTTCAGAAGGAGGGCGTCGTGGATGTGGCCATGACCGAAGAACACGCCCTTTACGGCATCGATCGCGACTACTGCGCCGCGATAGTCGTAAACGCCGACTCGCGGAACATAGACATTATCGATTTCTACGTGAAGGCCGTCGCCCTTTACCCGAACATCAAGAACCGTTTCCTTTTCGTGACTTTCGGTAGCAACACGAAACATCAGGCCTTTTTTGAAAAGAACGGGCTCAGGTGCGTGAGGGGTCCCGGCGCGGTAAAGGACGCGGTTACGGAAATATTTTCGCGGCAACGACTTTAACGGCTCGTTTATCCGGGCGCTTTCTTTTTGAAGTTTCAAACCAACCTCCTTCCAAAAAAAACTTCCCTTTCTTATCCTCCCAAACGCGCCCAACGGCTTGCGGGCATAAAGCCCGCAAGCCTCCATCTTCTACCCTGCGCATTTCTTGACACTCACGCAAAAGGTGCTATCTATTAAATAGGCGTTGTGAATAATAGAACTCGTTAAAAGGGGCCAGGATCAAAGATGGAATCAAGGATGTTTGGTTATGAAAAGGCTGGCTTCGTATCTGCTCGTTTCCGCCGCTATAGCGGCATTATACTCCGTTCCGGCGGGGGCCGCGCGCGGGCGCGCGCCGCTAAGCTATGAGGCCGGTTTTGTCCTTAGCATCCCCGCTCCAGTGCCATATGGCGCGGCAGACCCCGGGACCCTGTACCTCCCGTCGGCGACCCCCGTTAAGCTCCTGAATGCCGATTACGAGATAATCCTCAGGGCGTCGAGCCCCTTGGGACGCGGCCATGACGGCCACGCCGCCTACAAGTCCGGCTGGAAGATCGTCAACACGGACCCCCGCTATATAAGGCTTCAACCCACGTACTTCTGGTCAGGTAACGAGATAGGCGTGCGCGCGGACCTCTGGAGGTCCGACAAGTTCCTTCTCATCACATATAAACTGCGCTTCTAAACCTTGCGTCCCGAAAAATATCGGCATATTACAGTGCGTGCGCACGGCAGAGTCAGAACAGTCCCCGACGCAACGATATACCCGGCGCCGGTTTAGTCCGCTAAACATTTGCCCGCCGCAGGCCGCGTGCGCACGGCAGAGTCAGAACAGTCCCCGACGCAACGATATACCCGGCGCCGGTTTAGTCCGCTAAAC
>DAIDBB010000505.1 GCA_027310325.1 bacterium
GTATATAGACCTTGAGCTCGGGGTTCCTGGAGCAGAGGTCGTCCAGGAAATCGAGGAACCGTATCCGGCCGTTCGACTTCATGGCGTCCCTGCCCCGAAGGAGCCTTACGCCGCTGTCGAAGACCCAGCCGCTCACGACTATGTGGCGGCGCGCCCTTTCGGCCGCGTGATAGAAGGCCCTGTAATAGTCCTTGCCGTCGATAAGGAGCCCGGTGCTGTCGGCCACGGCTATCTCCTGGCAGTTTCGTCCTGTCTTAAGGATCCGTCTCATGGCTTTTAATTATATCATGGTCTTACGGGACGCAAAAAGGAAGTGGCGTGGATGTCAAAATCGTTATTTCAGCGCCCTGCTGCCGAGCTTTTTGCGCGCCTCCGCGCGCTCGGGCCAAGGGGTTCACATCGCTTACCGCCTCTTCCCCGTTCGCTCCGCCGCTTAGGCCGCTTCGCCATGAAGACGGCTCGCGGCTTTCTCCCTCGGCGTCGCGAACCCGCTCAGCCTTATGCGCTGTTCACCCTTGGCCCATGAGATATTTTTGAAGACAAATACCAATGATTATTTCCCCCTTCCCCCCTTGCGGCGGAAGGCCGGGATGGGGTAAAAAAAATCGCCGTTCGAGCGCGGCGTTGCGGTCTGTCTTTGTAAGATGGACATCCCCTGCCCCCTTGCGGGGGCAGGGGTGTGATATCAGTCCCTCGAGCCGCCGGGGGTGGCCGGGACGGTGGCGACGGTGTTCATGGCTGCCGTGGCGGGTGCGACGGTCGGGGCTGGCGCCGGGGCGCGGGTAGCGTCAAGCTTGGCGGCGCGCCTGAACGCCTCGTTAATGAGCTTCGGGGCGTCGGCGAACCGTCTTCTGTCGTCGAGCAGCACCAGGAGGACCTCCCGGTTGTCCCTGTGAGCGAGAACGATCAGGCACCTGCCGGCGGTTGGCGTGAACCCGGTCTTTACGCCGACGACCTCGCTGTAGCGTCCGACCAGGCGGTTGGAGTTACGGAGCCTGAAGACGCGCCTCCTGTTCAACGGGGAGACCTGTGTAAGTTCGGTGGCGACCAGCCGGGCGAACTCCGGGTACTTAAGCGCCGCGTCGGTAATGGCGGCGAGGTCGCGCGCGGACGTGTAGTGCCCGGGGTCGTCGTGGCCGCAGGCGTTCGTGAAGTGCGTGTTCCTCAAGCCCATCGTCTCGGCCTCCCTGTTCATGAGCGCGACGAAGTTCGCCTCCGACCCGCCGACGTGCTCCGCGAGGGCGTGGCAGGCGTCGTTGGCGGACTTTACGAGCATGGCGGTAAGGAGGTCCCTCACGTAGAACCGGTCGCCGGTATGCAGGTGTATCTTCGAGCCCGTCTCCCTGGCCGCCGCCATGCTGACCGTTTCAACGGCGTCGAGGCGGCTCGTCTTAAGGACGAGTATCGCTGTCATTATCTTCGTCAGGCTCGCCTCGGGGAGCCTTTTGTCCGGGTCGCGGGACCAGAGGACCTCTCCGTTATTCCTGGGGAGCATCACTATGTATGACCTGGCGGGCACCCTTGGCGGGGGGTCTTCGAGGTCGGCAACGGCAAGGCTTACGGAGGAGAAGACGAAAAGGACCAGAAAAAACAGCGCTTTTCTCGTGATAGATGCCATCATGCCCCCTGTAAAAGGTTGTGTGCACACAAGCGCGTCGCGCGTCATTATAGCAAACCCGGTTTGCTTTGGCAAAATTTTTTTTATTTGCGGGGCGTATTTTCCGGGGACGGTTTGTAGTATAATGGCTTCGCGGGTTTTTCATGGAGGAGGCGCGATGGACGGCACGAAAGGGTTTAACGGCAGCGACTACAAGGCCGCGCTGAGAACAAGCTGGAACGGGGCGGCCAGGGGCTGGGACAAATGGTGGGAGACGATAAACAGGGGCGCCGCCCCGGTTAGCGCCCGGCTCCTCGAGCTTGCGGACGTAAGGCCCGGCGCGGCGGTCCTTGACATAGCCACCGGCATAGGAGAACCCGCAATAAGCGCGGCCCGCGTGGTCGGCCCCGATGGAAAGGTCGTCGCCATAGACCTCTCTCCTGGCATGCTCGAGGTCGCCAGAAGGAGGGCCGCGGAGGCGGGGCTCCATAACATCGAGTTCCACGAGATGGACGCCGAGTCTCTGGCGCTATCCGGCGACGAGTTCGACGCGGTCCTCTGCCGCTGGGGGCTAATGTTCCTGCCGGACCCGTCGAAGGCCCTCGTTGCCGTAAGGAAGATGCTAAAAAGGGGCTGCCGCTTCGCGGCCGCCGTATGGGACGTCTCGGAGAAGGTGCCGATGATAAGCCTCGCCATGAAGGTCGTCATGAAGGAGCTTAAGCTCCCCGCGCCTCCGAAGGACCTGCCGACGCCCTTTAGCCTAGCCGACGCCGGGCTCCTTAAAAAGAGGTTCGTGGACGCCTGTTTCGTGGACGTCGAGACCGAGCCCGTGCCCGTAATAACCGAGCTTGCCTCGGCAGCGGCGTTCGTCCGCTACGTAAAGGACGTAGCTCAGCCCGTGAACGCCGCCTTGAAGGACCAGACGGCCGAGCGCCAGGCCCACGTGTGGAGGAAGGTCCTCGAAGAGGCCGGGAAGTACGCGGCCAAGGACGGGACCATAAGGATGGTAAATACCGCGATCTGCATAGTGGGGACGAAGTAGGTGCGGTCTTTTCACCCCCCCCTTAATCCCCACCCGTCGAGGGAGGGGGAAATTTTAAAGAGACGGACTCCGGCTCCCCTTCCCCCCTTGCGGGGGAAGGCAGGGATGGGGGGTCTGTTCTTCCCCTTTTCTAAAGGGGGAATGAGGGGGATTATAAAGGTCTGTCATTGCGGGCAAAGCGAAGCAATCTGTTTTTCGCGCCTTGAGGTATTTGCCTTTAAATAAATCCCATGGGCCAGGGGTGAAAAGCGCGTAAGGCTGAGCTTAATCGAGTCTGTTCTCCTTACCGAGCGAACGGGGAAGAAAGCCGCGAGCAGTTTCCGGCGAAGCGTAACTCAAGCGGCGTAGCGTTCAGGAGAAGAGGCGGTAAGCGCTGGGAACCCCTTGGCCCGAAGCGCCCGGAAGGGCGCAAAAGGCTTTACAGCAAGGCCTTATGCGCGCCGCCGCGCTTTTTCGGGTATCGGGTTAGGCTCACTACGGCCTCAATCCTCCTCGCTCGCTGCTTAGGCCGCTCGCCAGAAACGGCGAGCGTCTTTCTCCCTCAGCTCGCCCGCCCCGCCTCCATCCTTACGTTCGCTGCACCCGATACCCTGGTTTATTTAAGAACAAAAAAAGGCGCGACGAGCGATCCAGCCAATAAGAGCGAGATTGCTTCCCCTTCGCTTCGCTCAGGGCTTCGGCTCACCCGCTCGCAATGACGGCTTTTGCGGCAATACGGTCAATCACGTCCCTGCCCGCATCATCCGCTTCACTCGAAGAGATAACTGACCGAAGCCCCGAAGCTCGTCTCCTTGGAGACCTGCGCCTCGAAGTCCGCCTTGAAGTCCCCGCGGAATATCTCGAGGCCCGCCACCCCTCCGGCGTTGCCTATCTGGCTGTAGTGGCCCGCGGCGGCTGCGGCGAGCTTCCCGGCGGGCGCGGGCGAGGACGTCTCGACCTTGAACCTCCTGTACGTAAAATAAGGGCCGAGGTACGGGGCGTACCAGGGGCCTATGTAGCTGAAGGCCACCGCGGCGTCTATCTCCCACGGGGCCCTGACTATTATGCTCTCCCTCGTCGGCGCGCCGCTTACGGTAATGCCTTTCGTCTGGTTGAAGCCCTGCGAGATCATGTACTGGACCGACCCGCCTATCTTCCAGTCCTTCCCGATGAAGTAGGACTGCTTGAGCCCTATCCCGCCGCCGAGCCTGTACGAGTCTGAAAAATCGCCGCCGTCGGCGAAGGCGTTCTTTAATCTTAGGTCGCGCGCCCCGACCTTCATGAAGACCTCTCCCCCCTCGGAGCCGCTGTACGAGAGGACCGCGTAGAGGTGGTTCGAGACGAGGTTCACGGGGGCGAAATCAGCCGACTCCTTTGCCCTGAACTTTGTCTGCTCCCTCCAGTACTCTATCGAAAGCACCGGCTTACCCTCGGGCGGGACGAACGCCGGGTTGTCGAAGCTCGCGGCCATGGCCGGGGCGGCAAAGGCCAATCCGAAAAAGAGAACGGCGAAGCTCGATCGCCTCATAAAAAGCCTCCGTGCCGGTTAGTTACGGGGTAAATAGTACACGATTGGCGCGTCCGGGCGCAAGGGGGATTTCGCGCCCTGGAAAAACCCATGACTTGTTCAGGCTGCTCAAAAAGCTCCGGATGCGACGCGTCGAGAGGCACGGAATGAGCGGCGCAGCGTTCGAAGAGATGGGGCTTTTTCAGCAGCCTGCTTACGATATGGCGACGCCCACGAGCCTTCCTATGGCGAAGGTGACGCCCGCGGCGGCGAGGCCGAAGACGACCTGGCGCGTCCCGGAATAGAGGACGGAGCGTCCGGTAAAGAGCGTTATGGCCGCGCCGACCGCGAAAAGGGCCGCGGCGCTAAGCAAGGCGCTTACGGCTATCGCGCGCGTCCCGGCCAAAAACATGTACGGTATGACCGGGACGATAGCCCCGGCGGCGAAAAGGAGGAACGACATCATCGCCGCCTCCCAGGC
>DAIDBB010000518.1 GCA_027310325.1 bacterium
CTATATACCTTACAGGCTCCCAGAAGCTTATGGTTAGGCCGATGCGGAAAAAGAGCGGGGGAGGCATTGGACAAACGCATATGGGCGAGCTTATGGGCGGCACCGTCGCAACCGCGTCTCTTGATCCCGCGATCTCTATCCCTGCTATGGAGATGGGGAATATTGAGCCCCAATTGACCATATTGAACATGTCGAAGGCCCCAGTGGACGGGCATATTGCCGATGCGTTTCCGGCCATGGCCAGTATCAGAATAAGGCTGATCGACGCTGTTTTAATCCTCGACATGGAATTCCCTGACCTCCATATGTTTATTATTCTTTTTCGTCACTACCGATGGCGTATGCTCGAGTCTGAACCTCTCAGCTACCGGAGCGGTCAGGTAGAAGACATTCCTCTTGAGCTTCGCTGAAAGGTCATACCAGGAGCCGCCTGATATAAGGAGCATGATATTGGCTTTGTTCAAGTAGCCGGTAGACACTAACCATTGCACCTCATTTTTGCTGGCCCCGTTTATGACAACGATGCCGGGCAATGCCAGTGTGTATTCCAGAGGGTTGAAGGTAAAACCCCTCGGATAGAGGATCCCGCCTTTGCCGTCAGGGATGTCAAAGGGCAGAGAGTACGTCATATCCACAAGAAAAACCCTGTCTTTTGCTGCCGGAGGGAGTTTAACCGCGTTTGACGGCGTGTACCTTTTAAGTCTCTCCTGCCATTTTATTCCGTCCGCGTATTTGCCCCAATCGACTGTCGCAGCCCTTTTTTCAATCTCTTCAAGGGCGTCATTTTCCGCAAGGGGATATACTCTTCCCGAGACCCCAAGGCTTTTTGGAAAAACTGCCGCTGGAATAATGAGCAAAATGAGCGCGCATAGCGCGCTACTGTATATTCTGATAGAAGTCATTTATCCTGTTTTTAGCCTTGTCCTTTACGTCATCCGGAAGCGGAATCCTCGACTTTATGTCCGAAAAGAACTCGGAGAGGTCTACCTTTGAAAAATCTATCATCTGAAACTCTTCTGGAGTGAATCCCCGGCACTTGGGCTTCTCAGGAGTGCCCCAGATATCAGGCTGAAACCCCTTTAGCTGGCCCCTTGCCTGTTCATTAAGGATCCTTGCAAGCTTCGAGTTGAAGCAACAGTAGACCTTTGCGCTCTGAACGCACCCTATAAGAGCCCATTCCTCCTTGCAATACATCCCAACGTAATGGCACATGTTCTGGGCGGATCTCTTTGACACATCGCCCTCCTTCCCTGCATCGCAATACATGGGGTTCATGGCGGTTGCTGAGTTGCAGCAGTTCTGAAAAAGGGTCTGCGTCCCGACCGTTCTGCATTCCCCGCCCTTGCCGCCGAGGATATAGAACTGGCCTGAGCATTTTCCCTTGTCATCCACCTTGCCGTCAATATTAGGACTTTTAAGATCCGAGTTCTTTGTGGACGTCACTGTGGGGTTTGACTGATCGACGCAGTCGTAAGGAGAGCAGAGCCTCTGGTTATTGT
>DAIDBB010000520.1 GCA_027310325.1 bacterium
GACCAGGGTTTCGCGATCAAAGGACTGAAGGAAGGGGTCTTCAAGGCCGTGCTCGTCATACCGCCTGACTTCAGCAGAAATGTCGTGCGCGGCGCTGGCGCAGAGCTCGGCCTTTTTCTCGATAACGCAGAGGCCATATCATCAAAATCCATCGAGGGTGCCATCGCGACCGCGATGCCAAATATAAAAAGCGATTTTATCGCGGTAAGGGAAGTCAGAACGATACCCCAACTCAGGGAAGTGGACCTCTACAGGAGGATAGATTACGATCAGACCCTGATCCCGGGCGTGGTGATTATGGCCATATTCCTCGGGGCGATGACGACAGGCGCGTTTAACATCGTCATGGACAAATTCCTCGGCATCGAAGAAAGCTATTTCCTGACACCGCTTACAAAAAGGGACATAGTGATGGGGCTTGTCGCAAGCGGGCTTTTCATAACGACCATACTCGCGCTCCTGGTCCTGCTTTCGACCTCGGTAATTTCCGGGGTCTACCTCTGGCAGTCGCTCTCTTTCGACGGATTTATGCTCGTAGTTATCTCAATCGTTTTGTCAACCCTCGGGATCCAGGGCCTCATGTTCATCATAATGGGCAGGTTCGAGCATCCCAGGATCGTAGGGGTTCTGGGCGGCTTTCTAAACGTAATATTCTTTTTCCCCAGCGGCGCGATATATCCGGTAGAGAGCTTTCCCTGGTGGCTTAAGGCCTTCGCGTCCGTAAACCCCGAGACCTATTCGGTCCACGCCTTAAGGTCTCTTCTTTTCAAGGGCGCGGGCATAACCGCGGTGAAAGGTGATATAATGTTCCTGACGGTATTCGCCGTCGTAGCGATATTGCTCGGCACCATCACGTTCAAGCGGGTCCTTTAAAGGACTACTCCTATTTAGAGGTTAAACTTCATGGAACCCAGAAAGATACTCGAAGGCTTACACTGGATAGGCGCGGTCGACTGGGACAGGCGCCTTTTCGATTCTTTCATGCCATTGCCTGACGGCACGAGCTACAACTCCTACCTTGTATCCGGGAGCATTAAGACCGCTCTCCTCGATACCGTCGACCCAAGCAAGGCCGATGTCCTTATGTCCAGGCTGGAGGGCGTTAAGGAGATACATTATATAGTCTCGCACCACTCCGAGCAGGACCATTCCGGGGCTATTCCTCGGGTCCTTGAAAAATACGCAAACGCCAGAGTAATAGCCTCGCCCAAGGGAAAAGAACTTCTCCTTGAGCATATCGATATCCCGGAAGACAGGATAATGACGGTCGCCGATGGGGAGACCATTTCGCTCGGAGACAAAACTCTTGAGTTCATGCATACGCCATGGGTCCACTGGCCCGAGACGATGAGCAGCTATTTAAGGGAATCGAAAGTCCTTTTCACGTGCGATATGTTCGGCTCGCACCTTGCCTTTTCAGACCCCTTCGTGTCGGATGAAAGCAAGGTTTGCGAAGCGGCCAAGAGGTACTATGCCGAGGTGATGATGCCCTTCAGGCCGACGATACTTAAACATCTTGGCAGGTTTGAGAAGCTTAAGGTGGATCTCATCGCTCCGAGCCACGGCCCCGTATATAAGAACCCGGAATGGATCATGAAGGTCCACCGTGAATGGGCGTCCGACAGGCTCAAAAACATCGTTACCATCCCGTACGTGACGATGCACGGCAGTACCGAGCGGATGGTCGACCATCTAACGTGGGCCCTGGAGAAAAACGGGGTGGTCGTCGACAGGTTTAATCTCGCCGTCACCGACGTGGGCAAGACACTGATGTCGCTCGTTGACTCGGCGACCCTTGTAGTCGGCTCGCCGATGGTGCTTACGGGGGCACACCCGACCGTAGCGGGAGCGGCTTTCATAGCGAACGCGCTTCGGCCCAAGGTACGGTTCGCCTCGATCATAGGGTCGTATGGCTGGGGCGGGAAGATGGTCGAGCAGATAACCACGGCCTTATCAGGTTTAAAGGCCGAGATGCTGGAAAGTGTGGTCGCGAAGGGCAAACCCGGTGAAAAAGACATGCTTGCCCTCGAGAGGCTTGCGTCTGTAATAGCCGCCAAACACAGAGAAAACAATATCCTGTAAGTCACACATGAAGACTTTCCGTAAAGAACTTTTTATGAATCTTGCTGAAAGACGGTGGTACGTAAACATCACCCCGGAGGTCAGCGCATGCATCGAGGCGAGCGCCGTAAAAGAAGGGTTTGTGCTGGTCAATTCGATGCACATAACCTCGTCGGTCTTTATTAATGATGACGAACCGGGTCTTCACCATGACTTCGACGTATGGCTTGAGAAGCTTGCGCCACACGCCCCGACCTCTCAGTACCGGCATAATGACACGGGCGAGATAAACGCCGACGCCCATCTGAAGAGGCAGGTCATGGGCAGGGGGGTCGTGGTCGCCATTACAAGAGGAAGACTTGATTTCGGACCATGGGAGCAGATATTTTACGGGGAGTTCGACGGTGGAAGAAGAAAAAGGGTGCTAGTTAAGATAATAGGTGATTAGGGATTTGAAGTAATGTAACATACGTCACTTCCCCCCGCTTGGCCTTATTGTAAAATCCGTACAATCGGCCCACCCGTAACCACAATAATCAACGAAAGGACAATCTCCATCGAGTGACGGTTGACCTTACAATCCGACGATCGATAATAGAGGCCCTTAAAGGACGGATGCTCTCGGCAAGGGAGATATCGGGGGAGGTCCGCATAAAGGAGAAAGACGTCCTCGAACACCTGCCGCACATAGCCCGCACCGTCTCCGGTTCACGGGATAAGGATGAAAAGATGCGCTTTATAGTTGAGCCATCCAGGTGCCTGGGCTGCGGGTTCGTCTTTAAAAAAAGAGAAAGACTTAAGACGCCGTCAAGGTGCCCGGTCTGTAAATCCGAAGAGATAACAGAGACAAGGTTCGGCATAACGGAGGAGTAATGGCTGTAGAGTCATCGGGCGTCTTTAAGGTCTCTAAGGGTAGACGGAACCTTTTTTTATTCATCGTTTTTTTGCTACTTGCGCTCGTCGCTGATTTCGCGCACGCTGAGGACCGTAATGCGGAAGACCGTAATAATGAAGTATCCTTTGAGATCGGTCACAGGACCGATAATCTAAGATGGGACATAGCCGGAATAAGTCCCATAGGCAATAACCCCGTAAACATCCTTTCCGAAATCAAATGGCGGGACCTTCAGATAATCCAGGCGCGTATTAAGGCAAAGGGATATGTAGCGAGGCCTATCTTCCTCAAGGGTTCATTTGGATACGGAGGTATATAC
>DAIDBB010000531.1 GCA_027310325.1 bacterium
GCCCCGGAAAGGAAAAAAGCGAGCTCCGTTGGAAAAAATCTGTATGTCCATGGGTCATGGTCGAACCCGTTATCATACATATAAAACCTCAAGAGGAGGCCGAGAAAAACTATAACGGATAGCTTGTAGGCGTCTTTTCTTACCAGGAACGGGGCTATCGCGTAAAATAACAGTTCCAGCGACATCGTCCATGCCTGGGGGACGATCGCAAGGAGATATATCCCGGGCGCTGCCGGGGAGACGTTAAGGAAGTTAGGTCTGATCATAAGCCTCCCCGTCGAGGGGACGAGCTTAAGAAAGCTCAAAGCGTACTGGCCGATAATAAATACGTTGGTGAAGACGATATAAATGAGGGATTTGATGTCCATTAGATGAAAATACTTTATGTAAAACCGGATCGGGTAGGGGAACCCGGCCAACCCGAGGGCGAAAAAGGAGATCACGGTCAGGCCGAGAATGAACCAGTAAGCCGGGTAAAGCCGCAGGAACCTGTTTGTGATAAATATCCTGTAAGAGCCGGGGCCCACATACTTTTCATTAAGGATGAAAGCCATGTAGAACCCGGAGATGATGTAAAACGACTGGACCGCCATCACCTTTTCGATGAAGACAAACCCGTACAAGGGCTCGCTGTGAGCTATGATGACGGTCAGCGCGAGAATAAATCTTAAAAGACCCATGGTATGATGATCCCGGATTCTAATATCCTTGCATCGTTCGTCTTGAGGGCGCTTCAGGGGCGATATCCGATGGAAGGAAGCTATTTCTCTGGGCAGGAGGCAAACATGCGGAACCAAGGGAACAAGGCTCATGACCAAGAGACAAAACAGCTCATTTCAGGTCAATATAACATATCTCTGGTCAAAAGTATTTTTCCGACAGGCCCCTGGGGCTCAAATTCATGTCTCGAAAAAATTTGAGCCTTTGACCCGTTGCCGTGTTACAATGCGCCATAGCCCGAGTCTCCTTTGTTTCCAATGGTCTCGCCAAAACGCATTGTAACACAAAGGCTCGTTTCGGGCCCCCTTATTTATGAGTTAATGGGACGGTAGTGTAAGTGGATATAAAGAAAATCCGCATTAAGGGGCCCATATGTCCCAATCAGGCCGCTCGAACGCCGCTCCGGACGGTTTACCGAAGCAAGATTCAAAGTCCCAACCCTGCACGCTGGCGGGACTTCTCCTTTATTTCCTCCGCCTCGGGGCCGTCGGGTTCGGCGGACCGGTCGTCCTTGTAGGCTACATGCAGCAGGAC
>DAIDBB010000539.1 GCA_027310325.1 bacterium
ATTCAGCCCCAGCCCGGCCATAAGCTTGGACATCTCATCGGAAACCATCTGTTTCGACCGCCTGATGCCCTCGTTTACGGCGGCTATCACGAGGTCCTGCAGCATATCCACGTCCTTCGGGTCCACCACGGACGGGTCTATCTTTATGGATACCACCTCTTGAGCGCCGTTTACCGTGGCCGTTACCATCCCTCCGCCCGAGGACGCCTCGACGGTCTTGGAAGAAAGCTCCTTTTGCATCTCAGCCATCTTCTCCTGCATCTTCTGGGCCTGCCGCATGATATTGCCGAGCTGCTTAGACATTTATTCTCCTCCGGTCCTCTATGACCCTGCCTCCCAGTATACGGACAGCGTCCTTAATGAGCGCGTCGCCGGCGTCTTCCTTGCCTTTCGACTCCGCCGCCTTCTTCAAATTTATCCTTATGCGCCGCCTGAAATACTCGGCCCCCGCGCTCTCGAGAAAGTCCTTTTTGACCCTGAAAAGCCCCTCGGAGTCCTTGCCGGCCGTGATATCTATAATATCCCCTTCCATGGATATTTCAACCGCCGCAAGGGCCCTCGCAAGGACATCGCTTCTTCTGCTTATATAATCGATAAAACCTTCTACCGTAGGGCCGCCTTCGGACGGCGCATACGCGCCCGGCGCTTCATTGGCCGATGGCGTCCCCTTCATAGCGGGGCTTCTGTCGGCCTCCCTGTAAACCACGGGGTCCGGTTGCGCCGGTCTTGCCGAAGCGGCCTTATTACCGGCCGTCCCTCCGGTCTCGCGCCCGGCCAAGCGGCCCTTAAGCCCCTCGAGACGCGCTACAAGTTCAGTTACAGGGCTCAGCTCCTCGAACTGCGCGGCCTTCAAGAGGGCCATCTCAAAGGAATATCTGGGCACGGCGCTCCTTGAGACTTCTTCGTACCCCCTGGAGATTACGCTAAAGAGAAGATGGAGCCTTTCGGTCCCGATGGCCCCGGCGTTTTTCTTCAAGCGCTCGAGTTCGCTGTCGGGAAGGTCCAGCAGCCCCGGTTCGCCCGTGACTTTAACGACCGTAAGGTCCCTTATATTTTCGAGGAGGTCACTGCAGGCCCTCTTTAAATCATAACCAAAATCATATATCTTTTCAACAATATTCAGGCACTCTTTCCCGTCCCTGGCGGCTATAGCTTCCATGAGCTCATAGATGATGGACCTGTCCATGAGGCCAAGCGCCTCGGTTACGTGCGCCTCGGTCACCGCGCCCCCTGCAAAGGCGACGACCTGGTCAAGGAGGCTCTGCGCGTCGCGCAGGCTCCCGTCGGCCTCGCGGGCGATGGTGAAAAGGGCCTCATCGTCGAACTTTATCCCCTCGCCTTCGACGATCCTCTTCAGGTGGCCCTGGATATCCCTGAACGGGATCCGCTTGAAATCAAAACGCTGGCACCTGGAAAGTATGGTAAGGGGGATCTTGTGGACCTCTGTCGTGGCGAATATGAAGACCGCGTGCGGGGGCGGCTCCTCAAGTGTCTTAAGGAGCGCGTTAAAGGCCGGGGTCGAGAGCATGTGGACTTCGTCTATTATGTATATCTTGTACTTCCCCTGGCCCGGGACGTACCTGACGTTTTCAGTAAGCTCCCTTATGTTCTCAACGCCGTTATTGGACGCCCCGTCTATCTCGAACACATCCACGGAAGAGCCGCCGGCTATGCCTTTGCATGACTCGCAGGCGTTGCACGGGGTAGGGGTCGGCCCGTTAACGCAGTTGAGGCTCTTGGCGAGAACCCTGGCGGCCGTGGTCTTGCCGACCCCCCGGGGCCCTGAAAAAAGATACGCATGTGCGACCCTGCCCGAGGAGACGGCGTTCCGCAGGGTCCTCGTTACGTGCGTCTGGCCGACTATCTCCTCGAAGAGACCCGGCCTCCACTTTCTCGCTATTACCAGGTATGAAGACATCTTTCGCTACCCTATTAACCGCTTGCGGACGTTATTGATAGCTAGGCACCCTTGCGGCACATGGGTTGAGTCGCTACCGTTGCTTCCTTCCGGACCTGGCGGGGTTTGCGACTTGCCATTGCGCAAGACCCAGCTATCAATAACGTCCGCAAGCGCTGTGAGGAAGGCTTGTAATAGTAGAAAGAAGAGCCCTTGGCGGCTTCCTGCGTCGATTTTCCGGCGCCCTTATCGCTTCTATCCGGGCGGCTTCAACCCTTTTCTCCCGGCTAATACTGGCGGAGAGAGAGGGATTCGAACCCTCGGTACATTTTACTGTACATACGATTTCCAGTCGTACCCCTTCGGCCTCTCGGGCATCTCTCCGGGATCGAAAAACTTGATTCCATGCTTCCGAAGGGGCGGCTTCGGACCCTTCCGTGCTCAATCTGGCGGAGAGAGAGGGATTTGAACCCCCGGTACCGTTGCCGGCACAACTGATTTCGAGTCAGCCCCCTTCAGCCTCTCGGGCATCTCTCCGTATCTTCCTGTTTCCCTGAGATAAGCTTGACGTTTAAGGGCCTCGGCCCTTAAGGGATTATAACTTAAACATATTTCATGTCCAATGTCAAAAGGTTTACCATTATATCCCGAAATTCCAAAGGCCCCTTAAAAAAGGGGCCTTTGAAGTAAAAAACATAAGCGGGACAAACTCCGGATATTTCCGGGGTCATCTCTTTGCGGCTGAAGGCTTTGCCAGCCCGGGAGAGACGAGCGAAAGGTGTATCCTGTCGCTGTTGTAAGAGTTGAACTCAGGGAAGTCCTTGAAGACCCATCCCCTGGCCGTTGTCTTGTCCCCCTCAACAAGCTCGACAAGGACCGCCGGGTTTTTCGGCTCGTTCGACCTCGACTCTATATGGTCTTCGACTATCGCGTAATCAGGGACAAAGGCCTCTACCTTGAGCTTGAAACCGTCCTTCTTAAGCGGCGCCGTCTCTCCGACCTTTAGAGTAAGGACTTCGGTGGATTTTGTGGCAGTGTCCGTTATTTCCATCTTTACTTCTTTCCATTTGGCTTTGACTTCCTCGGAGAGTACGACCCCCTTCTGGCTCTTTATGTTAGAGTGCGCGACCTTGGCCATGTCCCCCGCCGGGGCGCCGCCTACGGACGGATGGCCTTCCGGCAACTGGCCCTGGCCCGCCGGACCTGAGACCGCGGGTTGCGCGGCGCCCTCCTTTTGCGTTTTTTTGCCGCATCCGGCAACGGCAAGGATTGCGACACTTGCCATTATAAGAATACCGCCAGTGAATCCCCCTCTTGCGCGCATAAGGACCTAACCTCCAATTGGAATAGATTTTTTAATATATCATAAACGTAAAAGCATTAAAAGCGATTTCTGGGTGTTTCGCCGTCGTCCGTCATCTCTTGAGGGAATTAAGCCAGCTTTCCTCGAACCCGTCGTATGAAAGACCGGTCGCGGCATGGATAGCTTGATCGAGGGTGAGGCCGTCCGCGAGCCCGACGAATATCCTTTTTACGGCATGGGTCCCGTACTCCCTTATAATATACCTGGTCGCGGAGAGGCTTACTACGTAAGCTTTCGCCGAGTCGGCTGGGGAAAGGCCCATGAAAGACCCTTCGAGCGGGCGCAAATCCAATTTTTTATCCACGGCCATTTTCTTAAGCCAGATTTCGGAGTCCAAAAGGTCGCTCCCATCCTCGTACTGCGCAATCCCCTCGTTCAGCCAGACCGGCGCCCTGCCTTTGGAGAGCCTCCGCACGACCGCGTGCGTGTATTCGTGGAGTATGGTCTTTTCAAGAAGCGCGGTCTTTTCGGTTATCCCGCCGACGGGTATCTTTATCCTCCCGTCATATATGGCCCCGGCCCATGAAGGGCTCCTTGTTATGTCCATGAACCGGTCCTTTGAATAAAGAAGGGCCTCGATCCTGCCGTCCGGGTAGTAATCGAGGTCCGCGCCGACTTTGATGTGCGCCTCCTCAAGAAGAAGGGCGATGACGTTAGCGGTCGTCGAGTTCTCCTCTCCTTCGAACTTCACCATGAAATGGCCCACCTTCGTGCTCCCCATGGACGCCTCGACATCGTATTCGGACCGGAGCTTGGCGAGGACCTCTTTTAAAAGACGATCCGACGGGTCGAGTTCCAGGGCCTTCCCGTAATACTCAACGGCGTCCTTCAAGTTTACGTCCTTGTTCTCATTTCCGAGGCGGATATAGACGCCTTTAAGCTCAATTCTTATTTCAGGGTCCGAGGCGTAGGGGCTAAGGGTCTCCACGGCGCCTTTCGCGTCATTCAGCCTGACTTTCACCTTGGCGAGGTTCTTGCGATAATCAGGGTCCTTGGAAAGCGCCGTCGCCTCGTTAAGAAGGTCCCTGGCCCTGATGAAATCCCCCTTGCCGTACGAGTTTACGGCAGCGGCGTTGAGGCCCTCGGCAAGGGCGCCTTTTAATTCGCCCGAGCCTGGGGACGCCTTGAGCGCGGCCCTTAATATAATAATCCCCTTGTCGAAATTGCCGGCCCTTAGCTCCCGGTACGCCTCGGCTATTATTTCGCGGTCCGTCTTCGCGGAGACGATCCTAACCGGGTGAGATTGTATCCCTGACGCGCCCAGAGGCGGGGGACAGGCGGCGGAAAAAGACATGGCGGATATAAAGATTAGAAGGTAGCGCGACAAGGCCGCCCCTTTACTCAGGCGGCCTTCGATGCAGGGGCCTATTTTAATATAAACGGAAGGTGTCACGTGTGTCCGGCTGGGGAAAAAGGCTCAGGGAGGTCGCGTCGCGGGTTAAAGCCTTTTTCTCATCTTTACCGCCCCCAGAACGAGGTTTGTTATGACGGAAATAAAATATATCTCGTCTTCCTTGAACTCTCTTGCGACGATCGTCTGCGCGTTAAGCACCCCGAACGGGTCTTTGCCGGAGAAGATCGGATAGGAATACATGGTCTTTATCTTGAACTGCTCTTCCTTCGTCTCGGGGAAATACCTGTAACGGGGGTCCTGTGAGATATCGGCGACGAGAAGCGGCTTATGTTCCTTCACCGCCGAGCCGGTTATGCCTTCCCCGATCTTGAGCTTTGCCTTCCCTACCGCCTCCTGGGCGAGCCCGTAAGTGGCCCGCAGGACCAGGAACTCGCCGTCCCAGAGATAAATCGAGCAGATATCCACCCCGAGCCTTTTAGCGGTCTTTTCGACCACCGCCTTCAAAACCTCGTCGAGGTTGTAGTCGGAGGAGGCCAGCATGCTTATCTCTTCAAGGGTTATTATCTCTTTTCTTTCCCTGTCGGCGCGCTGGAGCTCAAAAAAGAACCGGCCGCTGTCGTCAAAGGTCACCGGAAGGAGGCTTTCCCTCGAAAAGTGCGGGTTTATGGCCTTGCTCGCGGACGGGGCGGTCCTGTATTCCGAGAAACCGCACGCGCAGGAAAGCTTTATCTTATAGTCATCCACGCGGGCGGATTTCATCTGTTTACCGCATTTTCTGCACCTTACTATGGATTCCATGGGTTCTCCGGCTTGAATGAGACTTTATCAAATGTTGTATCAACTGCCAGAAATTTCTTCCAACCACTCCGCCCCAATGTTTAAGCGCGCGGGAGCTTAAGTGTAACGACCTCTCCCGATTTGCCCAAAGACGAGAGCTTTTCCCCGTCATAGACGAGACTTACGCCCCCGGCGTTGCCTACGACAAGCGAGAAGGAATCGGTCGCCTTCCAGACTACGCTCTCGCCCTTTTTAAGGACCACGTCGAAAGGCTCCCCGCCGTCGATCTTTACCTTTATCCAGACGACTTCATTCGCGCTGACCACGAGGGTGTGGGTATCGTCGGCGGAATCGGCTGAATCGGAAGCCTCGGCGGCTGGCGGAGCCTTGGGGGCGTCCTTCGGGGCGGCGTTTACCTTGTCCTGGCCCGCCTCCGGCGATACGGGCTGCGCGGCGGCCGGGACCGGCTGCGTCACCGCCGCCTGGCTCGCCTGTCCGGCCGCTTCATTCAAACGGGCTATTCTCGCTTTATGCCTGGAATACAGGGAATAGGAGATGATGACAACGAGAGCGCCCACGGCCACGGCTGCTATCGCCCGGGAGTTGTTGAAGACCCTCCCCTCTTTCGGCTCTTTCCTGTTTATCGTAAGGGTGGAACGCGAAGGCTCCGCCTTGTCGGACCGCTCCTTCATATATATCTCATAACGGAGCACCGCGTCGGTCTCGTCCAGGCCCAGGTTCTTGCAATACGCTCTTATGAATCCCTTCACAAAAGTCGGATGCGGCAGGGACTCGTAATCGTCGGCCTCGAGCGCCTCAAGGTACTTGAGCGGCACCCTTGTGGCCTCGAAAATACTCGTGAGCGAGGCCCTTCTCAATTCCCTTTCCCTTTTAAGGTATTCTCCAGGACTTTCCATTCTCGACCTCAACAAGTTATTAGGTTAATAAAGAAAAAGCCATTGAATCCGGGTGCGGCCTGGGGGGGTAGGATTTAGCGGCACGGGCCGGACCGGGGCAAGCGGACCCCGCCGCCGGCTTCGGGGCCGCCAGATGCTCCGTTGCTCTACTTTCATGTTGGCCCGGCCCGGTTCCTGAGCGGTCATTTTAATATCTTTATATAATCTTTCGCGGAATTCGCACGGTCGGTGTTGGGCGCGAGCTCCATTACCTTTTCAAACGCCTTCATCGCCCCCTCGTTTTCCCGCTGCTTTATGAGCGCGAGCCCCAGGCTGTAATACGCGTCCACGTAACCGGGCGCCTTCTTTACCGCCATTTGGTAGGCGACTACGGCTTCCCGCATGTTTTTCAACTTCTCATAGGCGAGGCCCGCGTCGTAGTAAGCTACCGGATAGTCGGGGTTCAACTCCGCGGCCTTCTTGAAGCTTTCGAGGGCGTCCGTATAATTTCCCTTATTGTACAGGGCCCATCCCATATTCACGTACGCCGTCTCCGGGGTCTTGTAGAAAATGTTGCTCAGGGCGGCCCTGGATTCCGCTATGACGTCATCCCACCTCCGTTCGACTATATATACGGCCGAAAGGTTCACATGGGCCTCCGAGAACTTCGGGTCCAGGGATATGGCTTTCTTGATTTCCGTTACCGCGTCGCCGTTCATGCCCCTGGCGAAGTACGCAAGGCCCAGGGCGTTATGGGAGGCCGGGTCGCCGGGATAGATGTCGATCGACTTGGTAAGTTCCTTGAGGGCCTCGGTATAATTCCTTTCATTAAGGTATATGACGCCGAGCCTGTAGTGTATGCCGGCGTCTTCTTTCCTCTGCGCAAGGTTGGCCCCGCATGAGACACATACGAGGATTATCAAAGAGAACAAAAAGATATGGAACCTGTTCATGCCCACCAAAGATAACCCCTGTTTGCGCCCCCCCTACGGGGTGCTCCGACAAAGACCATTAATCTTATCATATATCCTCAAAATTGGTCAACCGCTTAAACTCGGAGTACCGTGCCCGTATCTCATCGAACGAAAGGGACGAAAGCTTTGAGAGGCTGAAGGCCTCGACGTTGAAGGACGCCATGACGCTGCCGAATATGATGGCCCTCCTTATGTTATCCTCACGAAGATCGCCGGTATTGGCGAGGTACCCCATCACACCCCCGGCAAACGAGTCTCCCGCTCCCGTCGGGTCGAATATGTTCTCGAGGGGGTATGCCGGCGCGGAAAAAACGGACTTTTCGCTGAACATGAGCGCGCCGTATTCCCCCCGTTTAATTATGAGTATCCGGGGGCCATCCTCCATTATCTTCCTTGCCGCCTTGACCAGGCTCGACTCTCCGGCGAACTCCCTGGCCTCAGCCTCGTTTATGACGAAGACCTCCACGCGCTTAAGGAGCTTTCTGAGGGCGTCGGGCTTGCCTTCTATCCAGAAGTTCATGGTGTCGCAGGCAATGAGCCGGGGCTTCCTTACCTGGTCGAGGACCTTCCACTGAAGCTCAGGGTCGATATTGGCGAGAAATACATAAGGCAGGTCCCTGTACCTCTCGGGTATCACGGGGTCGAATGCGCTGAAGACGTTAAGGTTGGTCTCAAGCGTATGCGCCTGATTGAGGTCATACCCGTAGCGTCCTTTCCACCTGAATGTCTTACCCGGCACCTTCTTGAGTCCTTCCGTGTCGATGCCCCTTTTCTTAAGATTATCGACATGCTCTTCAGGAAAGTCCTCGCCGACTACGGCCACAAGGCTTACCTGCGTAAAATAACTGGCCGAGGTGGAAAAATAGGTGGCCGACCCTCCGAGAACTTCTTCGGCCTTGCCGAAGGGCGTTTCCACCGAATCGAAAGCTACGGAACCCACTACGAGAATGCTCATTATGCTCCTTGCCCCTCCTTAATGGCTTTAGGCTTTAAAGGTTTTTTCCGAGAATGAGAGAGAGGTCCTTTTTAGTCTTCGCGGGTATCTTTTTTCTATCCGTTATCACCGCGTATTTAAGGGCGCTGGCGCATTTGCACCCGCGCTCCTTCGGGACCGCAGGCGCGGCATGGCGTATTATCTCCCTGGCCATGGCGACGTTCGCCTTCAGGGTCTCGAGGATCGCTTCCACGGTAACCGACTCCTCGGTCTCATGCCAGCAGTCGTAATCCGTCGAAAGGGCTACGGTCGAGTAGCATATCTCGGCCTCGCGCGCGAGCTTCGCCTCCGGTATGTTCGTCATGCCGATGACGTCCACGCCCCACTTCCTGTATATCCTCGATTCGGCCCTTGTCGAAAACTGCGGCCCCTCGATGCATATATACGTCCCTCCCATGTGGACCGTTGCGCCGGCCTTCACAGCGGCCCTGTGAAGCACCCTGTTAAGGTCCGGGCAGACCGGGTCGGCGAATTCCACGTGCCCGACTATGCCGTTGCCGAAAAAGCTGCTCTGCCTCCCCCTGGTCCTGTCGAAGAACTGGTCGACAATGACTATGTGGCCGGGTTTTATCTTCTCGCTCATGCTCCCCACGGCCGAGATGGAGATTATCCACTCGGCCCCGAGCTTTTTCATTCCGTATATGTTGGCCCTGTAGTTCACCTCCGAGGGCAAAAGCCTGTGCCCCCTGCCGTGCCTGGGGAGGAAAATCAGTTTGGTTTCCCCGAGCGTACCCGTTATGTACTCGTCCGAAGGCCCTCCGAACGGGGTCCTCACTTTTACCGACTTGACGTCCGCGAGCCCATCCATCTCGTAAAGCCCGCTTCCGCCGATGACGCCGACAGCCTTCATTTACGTTCTCCTTCGCGAATTTTTAACGGTATTTTTTAACATTACGCATGAAGCGGGTCAATCCTTTTTTACCGGGGCGAAGCGTATTTTTACCCGTTCTACTCTTCATACCGTCCCTTGAGCTGGCCGCAGGCGGCAAGTATGTCCGCTCCCTTGCTCTGCCTCGTGAAGATGTTGTATCCCGCGTCCTGAAGAACCTTGCCGAAGGCGAGGACCCTCTGCTCTTCAGGGCGCTCGAACGCCGCGCCGGGGAAAGGGTTAAAGGGGATGATGTTGATCTTGCAGTTTATGCCACGGAGGAGCTTTACCAGCCTCCTAGCGTCTTCGAGGGTATCGTTAACGTTCTTTAAAAGGACGTATTCGACGGTTATGTTCTTCTTGCCGTGAAGGGGATACGTCCTCAACGTCTCGATAAGCTCGTCCAGGGGATACTTCCTGTTTATGGGCATTATGCGGCTCCTGACATCGTCCGTGGCCGCGTTAAGCGAGACCGCGAGGTTTACGAGCGCGTCCTTGCCGAGCCTGATAATGGCGGGAACGAGCCCGGCCGTAGAGACCGTGACCCTGTTGTGAGAGAACCCCAGGCCCTTGCCGTCGGTAAGGACCTGTATGAAGCGCAGCACGTTGTCGTAATTCGAGAGCGGCTCCCCCATGCCCATGAGGACGACGTTCGTTATGCGCTCCCCTTCATCAAGGAGAGAGATGGCGGCAAAGACCTCGCCGACGAGCTCGGCCATGGTGAGGTTGCGCGTAAACCCCGACATGCCGGTCATGCAGAAGCGGCACCCGAGGGCGCACCCCGCCTGGGTGGAGACGCAAAGCGTAAGCCGGTCCTGTTCGGGGATGAGGACCGACTCTATCCTCCCTCCGTCTTCCAGGAGGGACAGGAACTTCCTCGTGCCGTCGGACGACTTTTTGACGTCGAGGATCTTCAGCCCTCCGACGTAGAACTCCTCCTTGAGCCTCTCGCGGAAGGCCTTTGAGATGTCCGTCATCGAATCTATGTCAGGGGCATGTCTGCGGAAGAGCCACCCGTAGATCTGCTCTGCCCTGTACGGCCGCTCCCCCAGGGAGCTTACGAGCCCGAGAAGCTCCGGGTATGTGAAGTCTCTCAAGTTTTTCATATTTATGCTGGAATCTATAGCTTATGCGGGAAAGGGCCGGAAAACAACATAATTTTGATGAGAGTGATATCGCGGGGGCCGAAAGGGGCCGGCGGGTCAGATCTCCGACTTGCCCACCAGCCAGTAGACGACCCCCAGCACCCCGACGGCCGCGACAAGGGTCAACTGCGCCTCCAGGGCCTCGTGCGCCAGCGTCGTTATCAATATCTCCCTTATTATCGCGACGAGCGCCACGTTTAAAAAAACCTTTATGGCGAACTTGCCTCCGCGCAGCTGCCTTATCTCGGTATCCATGAGCTCGATGACCACCCACAGCATAAGAAGGCTTCCCAGGGTGCTCAAGAGCCCCTTCTCGATGGTATTATCGCTTATATGGTATATAT
>DAIDBB010000557.1 GCA_027310325.1 bacterium
CCTTCATATCGTCTCTCCTTCTCCATGGTTTGGGGTCCGCTCAGGACCCTAAGTAATACGTCAGAAATGCCGTGGCCGAGACCGCCCTGTAATCGGGCGTGGAGCCGCTCAAGGTCAGGACGTTAGCGAGCACGGTAGAGCCCGGGTCTACCCCGTCGGTCTGCCAGTTCGTCGCCCTGTACCTGTCGTAGGCGAAGCGGAGCCCCGCGTCTAGGTTCTTGAGCACCCTGTACTTTCCGCCCAACCTTGCCGAATATAACGCGTTCTTGATGAGAGGCATGTCTTTCGGCGCGGGCAGCGACGAGCCCGCGGCGAACTTTATGGCGTTCGTGGCGAACGAGTAGGAATAGTCGGCGTTGAATATGAGCCTGTTGTCCAGGAAGCCGAAGTTCGCGCCAGCCCCGTAAGTGTCGACGTTGCCGTTGTTGCGCATCTGCCAGTCGAGGGTCGGGTCAACGGACTGGGTGGCGGCCAGCGTATCGGTAAAAGAGTTGCCCGACTCAAGCAACCGCGACTCCTCCCGCGTATAGAAGCCGTAGAAGGAGGCGTACTTGACGGGGGCGACGGTAAAGTCCGCCGTAAAGCTCTGGTTCCTGCTGAACCGGAGCCCCAGGGGCGAATTTTCGTAGAAGTCCCTCCAGTAATTGTAGTAGAGGCTTCCGGTTATCTTATCCGAGGGGAAAAAGCTTATGCTCGCGCCGTACTTTATCCTTCTCCTGTCGGCAACGTCGAACTGCCTCAAACGGGGGTTCTCGTCGAACGCGTCCGGAGCAAGGGTGCTCATATACTGCTGCGTGTTCATTGCGGCGAAGCTGTTCATCTGGTTATACGGGTCTTTCGCCTTCCGGAGCGAAAGCGAGTAGTTTATGTTGACCGAGGTCGCCGGGATGATCTCCGTTTGCGCCGCCGCCCTGTACGTGCTCTCGCGGGTCGTATTGACCGCCCTCAAAGACCTGTCCACGAGCTCGTAGTCGTAGCCTGCCCTCACGGTGGTTGCCCTGAAGACGTAGTAGGACGCGTCGAACCTGTAGAGGTTCTGCCTGTAGTCGAAGGGCAGGCTGAAGAGGGCGTACGAGTCCGTAAGGTTCGCCTGATGGTAGTCTCCGGCCGGGCCGAAGGCGCTGTCGTTCTTGACGTACTGGAAAAGCGCGAGCGGCGTCCTGTTGTCGGTCTCGTAATGCCTGAACTTGGCCGCCAGCGACAGCCTCGACAGGGGCTTTGAGGAGAGGCTCATGGTAAGGTGCTTCACGTCTATCTCCGCGTCCGCCGTCGAGCGCGGAAGAGGAGTATTTATTACGCTAAGCGGGTTGTTGGAGTAGGGAAGGAGGCTTTCGTTCTGCCTCGATATACCGTACTCCGCCGTCACAAGCGCCCTCGTGTACCACCACGGGAGACTCAGTCCGCCCGTAAATATGAACTTCTGCTGGATGTTGTCCGGGGGAAGCGAAGTCTTCGCGACCGCCGGATAGAGCGCCGTCGCCGAGCCCGGGGCAGGCACGAAGAACGGGTCGTCCCACGTGACGGCCCGGTTCGCGTTCCTGAAGCTCGAAAGGAAGTACTGGAACTCGGCCTGGACCCTCCGGCTGGCGTAGGCCAGCGACGCCCTTAGCGTGTCAGTCGTGTAGTCCACGGGCTCAGGAAGGACTATCGACCTCGTGTCCGCGTTGCCGCTTGTCCCGAGTGCGCCGCCGAGGGACTTTATCCCCTTCTTCGTCTCCCTGTCAAGGGAGAAGGCGAAACTGAAGCCCTTCCCCAGGTTGTCGGCGAAGCCGCCGCCGTACTTCTGCCTTTGAAGCTTCAGCCTTACATCCTTCAGGTTGCTCGAAAGGTTCGTCATGTCCGGGGTCGTCTGTCCGTTGACGAAGCCGGAAGGAAGAGTAAGGACGGGCCCTCCGGCGCCGTCAAAGGGGGTCCTGCTGTTGTTGGAAATGAAGTGCGGGACCTCGTCGAAAAACAGGAACGCCCCGTACTTGCCGAACTTGCCGCCGTCCAGCCTTACCGACCGGTCGGGCAGTCCCGCGTCCTTCGCGTTAAGGTCCAGGTAATATGAGTCCTTGACGTAATTTATGTTGGCGTTTCCCACGAAATAAAGGCCGGTCTTCGTCATACCGGTATATTCGCCGTACTTGAAAGACTCGCGGTCGAGGTCCACATACGTGCCGCCCGCGGTCACGCTTCCCGAAAGCCCGTCTGCCGGCGATTCCGCGGGAAACGCCAGGAAAGGGGCGATAAGTATGGCCATGGCTAAAAGTCTTTTCATCTTGACGGTCCCTTCATGATGGCTCTAAGCATCGGACCTCCTACCTCTGGAACCGCGCCCCCGAGGGGTGGTTCGAGCCGTGTATCTGGCTGTGGCAGTTTAGACACCCCTTGCCGAGGAGCTGCTGGGCCGGGACCCCGCCCCCGCCAGGGATCTTGCTTGCGTCGTAAATGGTGGACGGGTGGTTAGCCATGTCATGGCAGCTCTGGCAAAGGTACGGCACCCTGTTTTTAAGGAGCGACTCGAGGTTCGAGCCGTGAGGGTCGTGGCAGTTAGCGCAGTTCTCCCTTACCGGCTGGTGCTCCCATATCACCGGGCCGCGCTTGTCCGGATGGCATGTGTAGCAGGTGTCGTTGACCGACGAATACTTCAGGTTCGATGGCCCTGGGCCGCCGTGGGGGTTATGGCAGTCGAAGCAAGTGATCTTCCCTTCGCGCAGCGGCATGTGAGAGGACCTCTGGAGCTGGGCCCTCCTCTCCTTGTGGCAGTTGAAGCAGACGTCCATCTTCGGGATCATATTCGGGCCGTGGATCCTGTGGCACGTGGCGCAGGCAAGCCCCGCCATGTCGTGAGGAGCCCCCTGCCAGTACTGGACCTTTCCCTTTTCGTGGCACTCGAGGCACCTCTTGTTCATCTCGGCGGGGACCTCCCGGCCCTTCTTGAAGGACTCGATCTTGAGGTCCTTCTCTTCCCTGTCTACGGCTTCCCTGTGGGCCGCGCCGGGGCCGTGGCACGCCTCGCAACCCCGGGCCTGGAGCCCGTTCCTGTCCTCGCCCGTGAAGACCTTGCCGTGCCTGTTGCCCATGTACGCCTGCTTTATCTGCTTATGGCAGGCGTAGCATTGGGTCGGACCGATGTAACCGTCTCCCTGCGCCCTGGTGAGCGCCGGAAAGAAGAAGAGAAATATGGCCGCAAATGCCAATAGATGTCTGCTCATTCCCGAATGCCCTCAAAATATCCGTACTGTATCAAACCCTAAGAATATTATCGGCATGGTTTAATCAGACTTTAATCTTTCAGCCGGGAAAGAAAAGGTGTAGGGTTCCAAAGGGGGTAAACGGCGGTTGGGCGGCTATCCTGCGATTATCTCGGCAAGGGCCTTTTTTATGTCTTTCATCTGCGAGGGCTTCGAGAGGCACTTAAGGTGATTCTCCGCGAAAAACCTGGTGTGCTCGGCGCTCGAAAAGCCCGTAAGGAACAAAAACTTCGTCCTGGTGTAGGGGTATTCCTCGACGGCCTTCGTGTAGAACTCTATCCCGTCCATGACCGGCATCTTTATGTCGCTTATGATGGCGGCGAAGGACTGGTCCTTGAGCTTATCGAGGGCCTCCCTGCCGTTCATCGCGGACTCCACGCGGCATTCCTTCCTGAGCATGATCTTGAGGACGTCTATTATGCCCTTTTCGTCGTCGACTACCAGGACCTTTTCCTGCGTGCTCGCCATGGTTCTGCTCCATACGGACTCGGTTGTCCGGCGCCTCATTGTCCGTGATGCTTACCATTATTAAAAAGCAATAGACGTGCCAGACTTGAAAATATTTGATTTTCAAGGGCATCCGGTGTCCGCGGCAATGGAAAGAGCGGAACCTTTTTTCATAGCGATGACAATTTTTGCTCAGTCGAGCTTTGAGGTGCAGTTGGGGCAGCGCGTCGCCTTTAAAGGTATCTTCGTAAAGCAGTAGACGCACTCTTTAACGGCCGGGGGAGCAGAGGCCGCCGGGGCCTCGTGGAACCAGATCCTTCTTATGTATTTTATGAGCACGAACATCGCGAACGAGACCACGAGGAAATTGACGGCCGCGTTTATGAACATCCCGTAATTGAAGGTGACGGCGGCGGCCTTCTTGGCGTCGGCGAGCGACGCGTACTTTCCGGGGACCGCGCCCTCTTTGAGGACTATGAATAGGTTCGAGAAGTCGTGCCCGAGGAAAAGCCCCATGGGCGGCATTATGATATCGGTCACGAGCGAGTTCACTATGCCGCTGAAGGCCGCGCCTATTATTATACCGACCGCCATATCGAGGACGCTGCCCTTCAGGGCGAACTCCTTGAACTCCTTG
Organism: bacterium; assembly: GCA_027310325.1. Taxonomy (GTDB): domain Bacteria; phylum Desulfobacterota; class GWC2-55-46; order GWC2-55-46; family GWC2-55-46; genus JAKAIQ01. The sequence continues at coordinate 4,321 of DAIDBB010000557.1, forward strand.
AGCATGGCCGCCTCCTTTGTCGGGTCATTTTCCGCCCGGCAGCTTCCTCCCGTGCTTTATGAACGTGCCGTTCCTGAACTCCTCGAAGGCCGTCTTGAGCTCCTCCCTGGTATTCATTACTATGGGGC
>DAIDBB010000580.1 GCA_027310325.1 bacterium
AGTTGCACACTTTTTTCAATATTAATAAGAAAAAAGGTTGGTCAATCCGTAAGGCATGGAAGCTGCTACAGGATGTCTCTGATAGCCAATTAGAAGGATTAATCTTACCAGTTCTTTATAGGCCATTTGATTTTCGAAGTATTTTCTATCATGATTCGTTAGTTTGGAGAACGGTCAAGAAGGTTATGCTAAATATGACTGAGAAAAATTTGGGCTTGTTATTTACAAGGCCTCAATCGCCCAGATATGAATTTTCAGTCCTTACTTCCGAAAATATCGTAGACCAATGCGTTGTTGGTAACAAATCAGCCGGAGCAGGCATTTCGTATATTGCACCACTTTACTTGTATGGTAACAAAAATAAAATAGACCTGTTCGATTTAGACAAGCCAGAAAGGCGTCCAAATATTGCTCCCAAGCTTTTCACTGCTTTTTTAGAGGTTTATAAAAAAGCACCGACCCCTGAGGAGATTTTTTATTACATTTATGCCGTCTTTTACTCCAACATTTACCGGATAAAATACGCCGAGTTCCTCAAGACCGATTTCCCCCGCGTGCCGTTCACGAAAAACCTTGAGACCTTTGAAAGGATGGGCGAAAAAGGAACAGAGCTTGCTGAACTTCACCTCTTGAAGTCCCCGGCCCTCGATACGCCCCTTGTGCGGTTTCAGGGCAAGGGCGATAACAGAGTGGAAAAGCATAAATACGACGAAAAAGAGTTAAGGGTCTACGTAAATAAAGACCAGTATTTTGAAGGCGTTGAAAAGGAAGTCTGGGAATACATGGTCGGCGGATATCAGGTGTTGGATAAGTGGCTCAAGGACAGGAAGAAGCGGACCTTGAGCCTTGAAGACATAAGGCACTACTGCCGCATGTATACGGCCTTAAAGAAGACTATCGTTATCCAGCGAGATATTGACGGGATCTATGGCGAAGTCGAAGCGGCGCCTCTATCCGTGCTATCGTTGCAGTAAATCAGGCGAAGGCCCCTTCCCCCCGAGCAGGGGGAAGGCCGGGATGGGGGGAGATGGTTGTTAATTGAACAATCAGATCTTTGAGGAAATTGAAGCTGTGACCGAGGCTATCAGCGAGACCTTGTAGGGCCGTTTACCCCCCACCTCAGTCCTCCCCCGCAAGGGGGGAGGAAAGCAGGGATAAGCCCCGGAAATCGTTTTTAGGATAGGATTTGCATAAGCTTGAAAGGGAAAGACTTTTTTCCC
>DAIDBB010000583.1 GCA_027310325.1 bacterium
CCCTAAAGTATACTGGACTCTATAGCCGGCGATGTCGGGCTCCGGCCCTTTTGCCCACTTGAGGTTCAGGCGCCCGCAGACCCCGAACCTGGTGCCTGCCGAGGCGAGCCTCGACTGGAGCCCGGTTGGCGTTGACGGAGGGGTCGTATTCGAGGCCGAGCTTGCACTGCCGTAATTCCTGAGCCTTACTTCAGTCTCGACCGTAGCGGTCTTCGTGGTAAGGGAAGAATTAGGTCCGATAAACTGCGGGGTTACGGTCGTAAGGCTTATCTTTATGGTCTGTATGCTTGCTATGGAAGCCGAAGGGACCGGGGCTCCGAGATCAGCGCCCGTCTTATCATAATAGCTGAAAGCGAGTCCGGTGGGGCCGTTTACGTTAACGATGACGGGATGGACGTTCGGGTCAGGGCAACCGGTCCAGTTGGCGTCCTCGACGCACCTTTTTACAGTAAGGGTATTGTTCGCGGACACTGCGTATGTGACGTGGAGCCTTTCCGGGACGCTTCCTTCGGTCAACGGGTCCATATATCTGAATTCTATGGAATTGGCGTTGGCCTGGATAATGGGCGCGGTGCCCGACGGGACCCTGTAGCCTATGAGGGCGAGTTCCTTCTGTATCCTTTCCACCCCGGCCCTCGCGTCCTGCTGGGCGGTGATGATAAGGTCCTGGCCCTTTGCCTGCTTGTAAAAGAGGTTGTACACACCCCATACGCTTATCGCGAGAAATGCCGTGATCGCCAGGGATATGAGGAGCTCAATTAGGGTAAATCCTTTCTGGTCTTTAAGGGGACTCTTCATATTTTCCTCAATGTCGGTATGGTTATCGTGTGGCTCCCGAAAAGGTCTGTCCATGTAACGGTAATTTCTATCTTCTTCATGTCCGTCGTCGCTATTATGGGAAGGGGGCCGTACGAGCCATCGTTATTAAGGTCCACGTACGTCACTTTCCAGTACCAGGTAAACGGCATGTTCCCGAGCGTAATCGTATTGGGCGAGGGCGTGCAGGTGGCCGTAGGGGGCGTGCCCGAAAGGGCGGTACAGGTCCTTGATAGATTCCCATCCGTCAGTAACGTCACCGCATTCGTATCCGTAGTCTGTATGTTGCCATAAGGTATGGACTTGAGCGCCTCGAGCTTTTCCGCGGCAAGGTTAAGGGCCTGGGTCCTTCTTTTGCCGGCGTCGGTTGACTTCATCGACGAACCGGCAAGCCCGGCCAGGGCCGTAATAGCGATGGCAAGGATCGTTATCGCTATCAATACCTCGATCAATGTAAAGCCCTTTTCTTTTAGCGCCATCACGACCAACCCCTTACTGGACCTCAACATGTCCGGTCGTCTGATCGACCGTTACCGTCATGACCTGAGCGTCGCTCGATGTCACGGTTATTGTATCGCACCCGCACATTGTGCCGTTCTGATAGAACTCGATCCTGTTATTGCTACACAGGGCGCCGGAGAGAGCTACCGTCACGTCCGGGGTCGCCTGTGTTACGCCGCCGTCGTCGCTCCAGGCGCCCAAGCCGCAGCTGCTTGAGCTCCCTAAACTGTTCTTGACCGGAAAATACGACCCTCCGGCGCCGGGGGCGAAAGACACTCCGTACGCTCCGTTATTCTGCACGGCCTTGAGCCTTGCCATCATAAGCCTTCCGGCTATGTCCCTCGCGGTCCCGTTCATATGCATCTTAGGCAACTGGCTCCTTAGGCCCGTTACCGCGATAGCCATCATGACGGCCATTAGCCCCACTACTATCAGGAGTTCCACAAGTGAAAAGCCCCTTTCACCGAAACGCTTCATATTATGGATTTCAAACTCAGTTTTCATAGGCTTCATGGCGCAATTCAAGCGCCTATGCCATGAAAAAGCAATATGCATGCCAAATGTCAACTTATTGAAATACTTGATTATTAGGATGGATAAAGGGGGATGGACCTGATACTTTTTTCATAGTCCATAACTTTTTATCTTATATAGGAGCGCCCTGTGGCTCAAATCCAGGAGCGCCGCCGCTTTTGTCTTATTATTGTTCGTCCGCTCGAGCGCCTTTATTATAAGCTCCTTTTCCATGGCCTCCTGCGCCCTCTTGATAGAAAGGTCGTTCCCCGGTTGCGTCGTGGAGCCTGAGGCAACCGACCCTTTTTCTCCGATAGGAAGAGACTCCCGGCTTATCTGGCCAGTCTCTTCAAGTATCATCGCCCTCTCTATCACGTTTTCGAGCTCGCGTACATTTCCAGGCCAGTGGTAGTTTAAAAGCGCGTCTGCCGCTTCCCTGGAAAGTCCCTTGACATGCTTGCCGAACTTTGCGGCGTACCTTGCCACGAAATGCTCGGCAAGCGCCCTGATGTCCGAAGGCCGATCCCTGAGGGGAGGGAGCTTTATCTCTATCACGTTAAGCCTGTAGTACAGGTCTTCCCTGAAACTGCCCTTCTTAATTTCCTCCTTAAGGTCTTTAAGCGTCGCCGCTACGACCCTGGTATCGACCCTTACTGATTTGGTGTCGCCTACCCTCCTCACCTCACCTTCCTGCAATACCCTTAAAAGCTTTACCTGGAGCTCCATCGGCAACTCCCCTACCTCGTCGAGGAAGATAGTGCCCTTGTTGGCCTCGTGGAAAAGCCCGTCCTTGGTCTTGTGCGCGTCGGTGAACGCGCCCTTTACGTGTACGAAAAGCTCGCTCTCGCGAAGAGGGCCGGGGATCGCCCCGCAGTTCACCACGACAAAAGGGTTCCCGGCCCGCGACCCGCTGAAATGTATCGCCCGCGCGACCAGCTCCTTGCCGGTGCCGCTCTCGCCGGTAACTAGGACCGAGGTGTCGTAATCGGCTATCTTCCTCACGAGCCCCATGATCTCGAGCATCTTTTTGTCTTCGGTAGAGAAGATGTTCCTGAAATCGTATTCCTTTAAGGCCTCGTCCCTGAGCCTTGTGTTCTCGCGCTTGAGCCTCTCCCTTTCATCGGCCTTTTTGACGGTAAGTATTATTTCATCAGCCTTGAACGGCTTAGAGATATAGTCGTACGCGCCCAGCTTCATACACTCTATGGCGGTGTCGATAGCGCCGTACGCGCTCATCATTATCACGGTCTGCTCGGACTTCCTGGTTTTCAAGGCCTTCAGGAAATCGAGGCCCGTCATGCCCGGCATCTTTATGTCGCAGAGTATGAAATCGTAATCCTCGCCCTCAAGCGTCTGAAGGGCCTTTGCCGCGTCCGAAAGGGCCGTGGTCTCATATCCCTCCTTCTTGAGGACCACCGAGATCATGTGGCGCATCGAATCTTCATCGTCAATTATCAATATTTTCATTGGTCTCTCCTGACGGCAGAACTACGCTGAAGGTGGAACCAACGCCCGCCTCCGTCTTAAGTTTAATCTCCCCTCCGTACGCCTTTATAATGCCCTGGGACACAAAAAGACCGAGACCCGTCCCTTTTCCGACATCCTTTGTTGTGAAGAAGGGATCGAATATCTTTCCTGCGTCCTCTTCGCTTATGCCGCAGCCGGTGTCGGTGACGCTTATGACGACATATTCCTGGAGCGGCGGCGCTTCTGAAGGCGCGTCCATGACGGGGTCGTCCTTGCGTCTTTTGCGGCGGGCCCTTTCAACGGACCGTTTTTCCACAACCGTCTCAACGGTGATAGTCCTGGGGCCTGATTTGTTATCCATGGAATGGGCCGCGTTTATAAAGAGGTTCACAAAGACCTGCCGGAGCTTCCTCTCGTCTATCAGCACCCTTGGAAGGTCTTTTTTGAGAAGCATATCCGTTTTGACGCCGTTAAGGTCCTTATGGACGGTAACTGTCGAAACGGTCTCTTCGATAAGCTCGTTAACTTCAACAAGTTCGGCGTTCCTCTTCGAAGGCCTGGATATCTCAAGGAATTCCCTCACTATGAAATCTATCCTCGATATCTCTCGCGACGCCCTCTCCAGAATCTCCTTTTCCTCATCCTTATCAGCGGCTCCGGCGGACAATATGTCCAGGTATCCCCGTACGGCGCCGAGAGGATTTCCTATCTCATGCGCTATGCCGGCCGCAAGCCTTCCTACGGCGGCAAGTGTTGAGGACCTCAAGAGCTCTTCCTGGGTCGATACAAGCTCGTTATTTACGCGCTCCAGGCTCTTTATCTCGGACTCAAGCCTGTCTGCCATGGTATTGAAAGACGACGCGAGGCTGCCGACCTCGTTGTCAACGGCCACATCGGCCCTTTCCCCAAGCTTCCCGCCGGCTATTCGCTTTGCGGCCTCCTCCAGTTTGTTTATCGGCGTTATGATTGACCTGGAAAGAAAAAAAACCCCGAAGGCTATTATGATCGCAGAGTCGAGCAAGGCGTAAAAAAGGAGGAACCTCCTCGCAACCGCCGTATCCTCCTTTATTTCAACGAGCGGCACCGCGAACTCGACGATCCCCTTTCCCTTTCCCGCCTCGTCCAGCGGCGCCGATACCAGGAGCATGTCCCCGGGCCCCTTGAACCAGCCTCCTCCGACCCTGCTTACCTTAATAAGCCCGGGTGAAGGCATCTCTTCCCCGTTATTTGCGGGCATGGCCCCGTTGCCCGCGAGTATCCTGCCCGCGCCGTCAGTAAACCTGAAATCCCTCACGCCTATCTCTTTTAACGCCCCTGCCGCCAAACGCAGACCCGCTGTTTCATCGCCGCGGTAATCCATATTGACCGCGATACGGATAATCCGTGCCGCCTTTTCCGCCTCCCCTATCCTCCAGTAAACCGCGTTATTCTCCACTATCTTTATGCTTAAAAGCCCGATGAGACCGATGCCCGCGAGCGTCGTCAAAACAATGCCCGCCGTTAGCTGCGTCCTTATGCCGATAGACCGGTCCATTTAAACCTGTATCCCGTACAAACGGGCTCCTTTGGAGTTTAAAGCCATCCTCAAGTCCCGACGGCCTTCGTTATATACCATCTTATTAGCGCTTCGCCGAAATAAAGATATATTATCGCTCCCATGGCCAGAAAAGGACCGAAGGGTATGGGCTGTTTGCCGCCCTTCCGTGCAAGGAACAAGAAAACGCTTCCGATGACGGCCCCGGAAAAAGACCCTATAAGGAGCGTAACGATAACGCCTTTCCAGCCGAGGAAGGCGCCTATCATGCCAAGGAGCTTTATATCCCCGCCTCCCATTCCTTCTTTGCCCGCGAACCGGTAATACGCCTCGGCTACCGCAAAAAGCGCCCCGGCCCCGAGGATTATCCCGATAAGCGAATCAAGCGCCTTCATGGACGGCACAAAGAAAGAAAGAGCAAACCCGATGATTATGCCGGGGACGCTTATGACGTCAGGTATGATCTGGTGCTTAAGGTCTATGAAAGTTATAACTATGAGCGCGGAGATGAAGGCGAAGTATACGACTAGCTCAGCGGAAAGTCCGAATTTTGCGAAAAGAGAAAGCGCGAAAAGGCCCGTCAGCGCCTCGACAAAAGGATAGACAAAGGATATCGGGGTGCCGCACGAAGCGCACCTTCCGCGAAGGACTACGTAGCTCACTATCGGCACATTATTGTAAAAATGAATGGCTCTTCCGCAGGTGGGGCACCTGGACGCGGGAGAGACGACGGACATCTTTAGCGGTATTCGATAGATGCAGACGTTTAGAAAACTCCCGAAAACCGCCCCGAAAATGAAAGGCACAATTAAGATAATACTATTGGCCATTTTAAATTTTAGTATTTAGTCCCTTTTCAATAACCTCGACACAACCGCCCTTTGAATGGGGGCCCGCCGCAATCCCGCCTTTTTAAGGGGGGTCAAGGCGGGCAATACAAATGACCATTCCTTGCCATGAAGAATCTTCGCCATTTATGGCGGAGTCCTTCAATAAAACGGCCCATATTTTACACAATAAGCTTCCGGAAGTCTTTTTATTTCTTTAGCTAAGAGCGGAAGGAGATTAACATTTAAAGAAATAAAACTCAAGGAAGAAAAACACAAATGGAGGACTAAAGCGTCTCCGGCAGATAGGCCTTTCTTTTCTTCTCGACTATCGCCATTATGTCGGCGGCCTGCTTCAAAGCGTCTCTTGAATCCTTCTGGGTTATGACCTCGGCGGGGATTCCGCCGGGAAGTGCGTCCGGGAACCGCGAGGTCTTATAGTAGATATCGAGGCTGGTCGACGTTCCGACGAAGTTCTTGAACTCCTCTTCGTACGTTATCGCCCTGTCCAGCAGGTCCGCAACCGACCTTGTTTCCCTGGCATCCTCCCTGTTAAGGAAAAGAAATGCCCGGAGCGCCTTGGCCGCCGACTGCTGGGCCCAGAAGCAGGCCGGCGCGTAAAAGCCGCCCTGCAGGTTCCAGTCGGCCGCTTTAAGGTCATACTCGGCCTGCCTCAACCACCTGTCGGCCTCTCTTGAGAAAAATTCCATGAAATCCCTCCTAAATACGCCGGGATAGACTATGTCCTGTAAGCCGAATTTATCCTGACGTAATCATAAGAAAGGTCCGTTGTCCAGACCTTAGCGGAAGACCTGCCGGCATTGAGCCTCACTTCGACCGAGACGTCACTCGCTTTTATCGCCTTAGCCGCCCTGGTTTCGTTGCCGGTATCGAGTCCGCCCTTGACAACCGGCACGCCGTTGAAGGAGATATCCACCCGGTCTTCCTTCATCCTTATTCCGGCCCTGCCTAAAGCGGCCAGGATCCTCCCCCAGTTGGGGTCGCCCCCGAAAAAGGCGGTCTTTACGAGAAAGGATTCGGCTATGGACCTGGCTGCGCTACGCGCATCCTTCGCAGACGCGGCTCCGGTCAGATTTATCTCAATAAACCTTGTGGCGCCCTCTCCGTCCCTGACGACCATGTGGGCGAGCTTTAAAGAAACCTCGTTCAAAAGTCCTGAGAATATCTTGAATGCCGGGGAATCGGCCTTTATCTCCCCGCACCCGCTGAGACCGTTGGCAAAGGCAAGGACCGTGTCATTGGTCGAGGTGTCGTTATCGACGACGATGCTGTTGAACGTCAGGTCCACGGCGGACGTGAGGGCGCGTTTCAGGGCGGAATTGCCTATCTCCGCGTCCGTCGCTATGAAGGCGAGCATTGTAGCCATATTCGGGCATATCATCCCTGCGCCCTTCGCAAACCCGGCCACGGTCACTGTTTTGCCGTTTATCCCGGCTTTCGAAACCGCCGTCTTCGCGAAGGCGTCAGTAGTCATAATGGCCTCGGCCGCTTGAGGCAGACCATCGTAGCTCAGGTTTTTTACTAAGGCCGGGACCCCTTTTTCGACCTTCTCGACCGGCAAGGGCACGCCGATAACGCCGGTCGAGCAGACGAGTATGCTTCCCTTGCCGCTTCCCAGCGCATTTTCGACGGCCGACGCCATCCGCTCGGTGTCTCTATACCCTCTCCTACCCGTGCATGCGTTCGCATTGCCGCTATTTACGATTACCCCCCTTGACACCCCTTTCCTTAACCTCCTGATGTCGAGGACGACGGGGGCGGCTTTCACCCTGTTTGTCGTGAAAACCCCGGCCGTATTGGCGGGGACATCGCTTAAAAGGAGGGCCAGGTCCTTTTTGCCTGTTTTTTTTATGCCGCATGAAATGCCCGAAGCCTTGAAGCCGGGCACCTTGAGGTCAATGTTTTTCGGGGAAAGATCTTTGTACGGTGGCATCACTAACTTTCAGGAAAAGTTTTTTGTATACCGCCAGCTGATAAGTTGAAATGTATATGACTGGGCATCTATATGTCGGCGCCGCAGCACCTCTTGTACTTCTTGCCGCTTCCGCAGGGACACGGGTCGTTCCTTCCGACCTTGTCACCCTGGCGGGTAACGGGCTGCTCTTTGTCAGGCTCCGAGCTCTCCTCGCCGCGGCCGTATTTAAGCTTCCTGGGTTTCTGCCGCATCGACCTCGGCTTATGCTCCCGGGGCTTGCTAGCCTCTCCTTCTTCCTCGTTCTTTTCAATATGTACCTTGAAGAGCCTCTCGGTTACGTCGGTTTTAAGCGTCGATATCATGCCGACAAAGAGCTCAAAGCCTTCCTTCTTGTACTCCTGCAGCGGGTTTTTTTGGCCGTATCCGCGAAGCCCTATGCCTCCCTTAAGATGGTCCATGGAAAGGAGGTGGTCTTTCCAGAGGGTATCAAGGGTATGAAGGAGTATTATCTTCTCGAAATTCGCGAAACCTTCCTCCCCAACGAGCGCCACTTTATCGTTATAGGACTTCCAGGCCTTTTCGACGATAAATTCCGTCAGCGCCTGTCTGTTGTTTACGCCTTCGGTCTCAGCGGACTCCAGGCGTATACCGAAGTGCCCGAAGAGTGCGTCGTTAACGGCCTTCGCGTCCCATTCATCGGGATGCGATTTTTCTTCGATATGGGCTTTCACGGTCTCTTCGGCGACTTCGGCGCTGAATTCCTTGACCATGTCCCTGAGCCCCTGCTGCGAGAGGATCTGCCTCCTGTAGCCGTACGCGACCTCCCTCTGCTGGTTCATGACGTCGTCATATTCGAGGAGGTGTTTCCTTATGTCAAAGTTATGCGCCTCGACCTTTTTCTGGGCGTTCTCTATCGCCCTTGTAACTAGTCCGTGCTCTATCGGAACGTCCTCTTCCATGCCTATGCGGCTCATTATGGAAGCGATCCTGTCGCTCCCGAATATCCTAAGGAGGTCGTCCTCGAGAGAGAGGTAGAACCTGGATGAACCCGGGTCTCCCTGTCTTCCAGCGCGCCCGCGGAGCTGGTTGTCGATACGCCTTGATTCGTGGCGTTCGGTGCCTACGATGTGAAGGCCGCCAAGCTCGAGGACTTTCTGTTTCTCTTCTTCGCAGAGCGCCTTTACGGCTTCCAGGGCCTCATGGTACATCTCTGTCGTGTCGTCCTTTCCCGCGCGCGCAGCGGCAAGGAAGGAGGGATTTCCGCCGAGAAGGATATCCGTGCCCCTGCCGGCCATGTTCGTCGAAATGGTCACGGCATTTAGCCTTCCGGCCTGCGCGACTATCTCGGCCTCGCGCTCATGGTGCTTGGCGTTAAGGACGTGGTGCGCTATGCCTTGCTTTGAAAGTAGGCTCGATAGCTTCTCGGAGTCTTCTATCGAGATCGTGCCCACAAGGATGGGCCTACCTTTTTCGTGCCATTCCGCTATTTCCTTCAAGACCGCCCTGAACTTCTCTTTCTTGGTCTTATAGACGAGGTCCGGGGAATCCGACCTCGCAAGCTCCCTGTTCGTCGGTATTACGATGACCTCAAGGTTATATAT
>DAIDBB010000595.1 GCA_027310325.1 bacterium
CTTTAGAAAAGGGGGAGTCATACAGCCCACATCCCGGCCTTGCCCCGCAAGGGGGGCAGAGGATAATCCACCCCTCACCCCAGCCCTCTCCCACAAGGGGTGAGGGAAAAAACAGATTGCTTCACTTCGCTCGCAATGACAACCCTGGTTCGCCCTCGCAATGACACCCGGCACGCCCGCATCCCCATTAAAAAACTTGTTTTTAAGCCCCTCCTGTAGCATACTTTAAACCGTGTTCCCCTCTTTCCTAAAGAGGGGACAGGGGAGATTATCTTCAGCCGTTTATAACCCCCTCCCTTTAGAAAAGGGGAAATTGAAAATGCATCGCGAGCGCAGTCCCCGCTGCTTGTACGCGGGGTCAAGGAAGCGTTTAGAAATAGTTTCTTTACATTTGGAAGATTGCCCTAAGTGCGCTTCGGGGAGCTTCAAATCTATTGTCTGAAAGGACCTTTTGACGCATGGAACTCACCCTCGGCCCCGTGCTGTTCGAGTGGAAAAGGGACGAGCTTCTTAGGTTCTACGAGGAGGCCGCGATCTGGCCCGTTGACAGGGTCTATGTCGGCGAGGTCGTCTGCTCGAAGAAGATAGGCCTTGCGCCCAGGGACGTCGAGTCCGTGGGCGTTATGCTCGAAAGGGCCGGGAAAAAGGTGACTCTTTCGAGCCTTGCGGTCGTATCGAACGGGGACGAGCTCGACTTCACCAGAAGGCTCGTAGGGCTTGCCCGTCCCGGTATTTCGATAGAGGCGAACGACATGTCGGTCCTCAATATGCTGGATGCCCGCGAAAAAGAGGTCTTCGCAGGGCCGCACATTACGACCTATAACGCGCCGTCCATTGAGTTCCTTAAGTCCGTAGGCGTAAAGAGGGTGACCTTCCCCGTGGAGCTTCCGAGGGAGTCGGTCGCCTGCGCGATAAAAAATACCGGCGTCTTAGGCGAGGTCTTTGTCCACGGCAGGGTCCCTCTGGCGTTTTCGTGGAGGTGCTACACCTCGCGCGCGTATAACCTCTCCAAGACCGACTGCCGCCACCACTGCGGGAAATACCCGGACGGCATGGAGCTTAAGACCATGGAAAACGAGCCGCTTTTCGCCGTTAACGGCACGTCGGTCCTGAGCGCCCGGACGTATACGCTTATTGAGTTCATAGAAGACCTCAAAGAGATAGGCGTTAGCGCGATAAGGGTCTCCCCGCAGAGCCGGGGCACGGGAAAGATAATAGAAGTATTCCGCAAAAGGCTCGAAGGCCGCCTTACGCCCGAAGAGGGGGTCAAGGAGCTTAACGAAGTCAACCTCGCGCCCGGCTTCTGCAACGGCTGGTACATGGGCGGGGCGGGCAAGGACTACGTGGGCTTGGCCGCTGTTAAGGTGTAGAGAAGCTCTGAAAATGATCTTGTTCGTCATTGCGAGCGAGTGAGTCGAAGCCCCAGAGCGAAGCGAAGGGGAAGCAATCTGCTTTTTGGCGAGAGATTGCTTCGTCGCGCCAAGGTGCGCTCCTCGCAATGACAGCAAAATTAGGAAAAAGACCGAAGTAAAAAGCCCTTCAAAAGGGCTTTTTTTAGAACACTTTTTAAGCCGGTAAGCCGGTTGTCCCCTCTAAACCGGGCTATAATTGAGGTGAGGGCTGTATAAAATTCTTCAAAAGGAGGAGATTATATGTCCGACCTGATAGACAAGGCTATTTTGATAGGTCTCGGCCTGGAGAAAAAGGCGAAAGAGACGCTCGATGAGCTTGAAAGGGCAGGCAAGGCCGGGGTGGCCGCGCCCGCCGCAGGGGAGCCGCTTAGCCCCAAGCAGGCGGTCGAGAACAAGGTCGTCGAGGAGGGGATAAAGACGCTCAAGGACTTCCTCGGTCTCGTCAAGACCGCCAAGGAAAAGCTCGACAAGGAAGTGACCGCCGGGTCGGGCAAGGTCCTCGGAAAGCTTAACGTCGCCACGCAGGAAGACATCGAGGTCGTAAAAGAGATGATAAGGGTATCGAGGGAGAAGATAGAGAACCTCGACAAGAGGCTCGCCGAGCTCGAGAAGATTCAGAAGGAGGGCATGAGCTAACCTCAGCCCCCTATGACGACCCGGACGTTAAGGAACATACGCCGCCTCAACAAGATAGCCGTGACCCTCATAAGGTGGGGGTTCGGAGGGCTCGTTACGGAGATAAGGCTGCTGCCCTTCATCTCGACTATCGACAAGATTTTCGTATCAAGGAAGAAGTTCGAGGGGCTTTCAATACCCGAGCGTATCAGGAAGGTCCTTGAAGAGCTCGGCCCCACCTTCGTAAAGCTCGGCCAGATAGCTTCCACCCGCGCCGACCTCCTTCCGGCGGACTGGGTCCAGGAGTTCAAGAAGCTCCAGGACATGGTCCCGCCGTTCCCGTTCGAGGAGGTCAAAAAGACGGTCGAGAGGTCGTTGAAGGCCCCGCTACCGTCCCGCTTCAGCTCCTTCGACCCCGTGCCGGTCGCCTCGGCGTCGATAGCCCAGGTGCATCACGCCGTCCTGATAGACGGCACGGAGGTCGCCGTAAAGGTAAGGCGCCCCGGGATAGGCGACGTGATAGACGCCGACATGTCGGTCATGCATATCTTCGCCTCGCTCCTTGAAAGGTACGTCCCGCCTTCAAGGAGGTACAAGCCGTCTGAAGTGGTAAGCGAGTTCGAAAGGGTCATAACGAACGAGCAGGACCTCTCGGCGGAGGGCGTCAACATAAACCGCTTCTACAACCTCTTCAAGGGAAACCCCGACATACAGATACCGAGGGTCTACTGGGACTACACTACCGAAGAGGTGCTCACCATGGAGCGCGTAAGCGGCACTCCCATAGACGAGATCGAAAAGCTCAAGGCGAAGGGCATAGACGTAAAGGCCGTCGCCATAAAGGGCCTGGGGCTTTTCTTCAGGCAGGTCTTCGAGTTCGGGGTCTTCCACGCCGACCTTCACCCGGGGAACATCTTCGTCCGCGATGACGGTGTCGTGATCTATCTCGATTTCGGCATCATAGGCCACCTCGACAGGGACTTGAGGAAGTACCTCGCCGGGATACTCTACTATCTCGTCCGGAAGGACTACTACAGGATGGCGATGATACACCGGGAGATGGGCCTCATAGGCGAGGACGTACACATACACGAGTTCGAGGAGGCGCTCCGCGACATAACCGAGCCGATATTCGGAAGGACGCTGGAGCAGATAAACATATCGTCCCTTCTGATGAAGCTCCTCCACACGGCCCGGCGGTTCAACATGACGATGCAGCCGAACCTGCTTCTCCTCCAGAAGTCGATGGTCATAATCGAGGGCGTCGGCAGGCAGCTCTACCCGGACATAAACATGTGGGAGGTCGCGAAGCCACTTATCTACAGGTGGATGATGAGGGAGAAGTTCTCGCCGAAGTCGGTCCTCGGGCGGGGGAGGGAGCGCGCGGACGAGCTTATAGGGGCGGCCCTCGACATGCCGGTAAAGTTCAATAACGTCCTCACCAAGACCCTGAGGGAGGACTTGAGGGTACGGTTCATCCTCGAGAGGTTCGACGAGGCCGTTGACGAAATAGAGTACGCCGGAAGGAGGGTGGCCGGCGGGTTCCTGGCGGGGGCGCTTGTCGTGGGGG
>DAIDBB010000499.1 GCA_027310325.1 bacterium
GTTTTTACATTAGCGAGTACTTTTTTTAGATCACCGACTCCGTTCGCCAGTGCTTGCATCTCACCTAAACCTCTCTGGACTTGCTCCAATCTTTCACTGACTATCTGAAAGGACTTGCCGAGTCTCTCTTCCAGAGTTTTATGTAGCTTCTCATCGACTGTTTGTCTCATGCGTTCAAGTTTTTCACTGTTATCATCCTGAATAGACTTGAGCTTCGTCTCGACAACATTACGCATACTATCCATTCGCTGTTCCGTCGTTTTTAAGAGGTCCGTCTGTTTGTTTGTAAGATTGTCGAATTTTTGCTTCTGGAGATCATTGAACTCTGCAACGCTTTCTTTGAACTGGCCTTGGAAAGATTTCAAGGATGCGGCGAGTTCATCTCGATTGACTTTGGCGCTCGATTCCATCCGTTCTTGAAATGAGTCGATCTTGGTTCCGAGAGTCTCGGTAAGCTTCTCAAGTTTCTCCTCATTAGTTCTGATAAGTGAAATGAGGTTATCAGAAAATGTGCCCAGTTGGTTTTTCTGCATTTCCGCGATTTGCGTCATTCTGGTTGAAACTGACTCGGCGAGGGTATGGAAAGACTTGGTCAGTTCCTCTCGTGTTTCCTTTGAATTCCGGCTCATCTCATCTCTGTTGCGAGTAAATTCATCCTTGAGTATATTTTCTAATCTCAATAGGCCTTTCTCAAGAGCTTCGAGTGAAGCGCGTAATGGTTGTATATTATTTTGACCCGCTCTGTAGCTGAAAAAAAGATTAAGAAGTATTAGAAGCGTAATAACAATCAACATTATCTCAATCATTCGTTTTCTCCAGCTTTAAAAAATACAGCCGCCCCAAGGGCTATGTACAAAAAAGTCTCCATGCTAAAAACCTCTTAGCGCGGATGTTAACATCCAAGCTCCCCTTTTTTCCATATAAATCACTTTATTTAAGTCGTGCGAAGTCCGGCGCTCCTTGACAAGGCCCGTAATTTGAAATAGACTTGTTGAGCGAACACACTAAAGGAGCGCACGTGCAGGACCTCCTCATGAAGGTTTTCCCTGGCGTAGCCCAGATGGAAAATATCCACCCCCTGATCGTCCACTTCCCCATCGCGCTCCTTAACGCCTTTTTTGTAATGGAGCTCCTCGGCTTCGTCCTGAAGAAGGAGGAGCTTGGGATCGCGGCCACATGGATGCTCTACCTCGGGACGATCGGGGCGCTCGCGGCCGTTTCAGCCGGCCTCTGGGCGGCCTATACCGTGCCCCACACCGCCGAGGAATACGCCATAATGACCGAGCACCGAAATCTCGGGCTGGCCGTCCTTGCGCTGGCGATAGTCCTATCGGTCTGGAGGTTCCGGGCCGGGGGCGCCTTCTCATTCAAATGGCGGGTCTTGCACCTTATCGTTGCGCTTGTGACATTGGCGGTAATGGCCTATGGCGCGGACCGCGGGGGGCTCATGGTCTACAAATACGGCGTGGGCGTGAGGGCCGTCCCCGTGAAGGTGCGCCATCACCACGGGCTTTTCGGCGGCGAGGAAAAAGAACGGCGCGACGACGGCCATCGCCCGATGGAGGACATGAAGGACATGGAGGGCCGCTGAAAAAAATCAGCCCCGGGTGACTACGGGTGATGCGTCCTTGTCGAAGGGGTTTATCCTTACGGCAAGCGAGAAAAGGTATGGGTAGCTCTTTTTGAGGTGCTTCATATACGCGAGCCACGCGGTGACGAGCGCCGCATAGACCCTTTTAATGTCGCCCCTCAGATGATTAAGGTCCGTGTCGGGAAGGGCGGCAAAGTCTTCCCTGTGAACAAGCTCCTCCGTCAGATGATGTATCGCCCAGAGGAGGTCGGTAAACGACTCGTGCTCTAGAAGTATCGGGTTTTCCAGGAGCCTTAAAAGGAGGGCCCTTTTCCCCAGAAGAAAGGTCCGCAGCCCTTCCAGATCGGCCCTTTTTATCTCGACCCAGTACTCATGGGATTTAAGGGCGCCAATCACGTCGCTTAATCCCGGCGCGGCCTCTCCGGGGCCTATGACAAGCGCATTTCTCAAGTTCTCCAGATCCCGGTCATGCCGGGCAAATTCGGCCATAAGGTCCGTGCCTAATTCGCTAAAAAACACCCCGATGACCATATTCATCTTCTCGAGCCTCTCCCTGGTCTCCCTCATCGTAAGGAGCCTGTGTATTATGAGGGTTACGAGGAGCACCTCTACCGGGAGGAAGGCGAGGTCGGTCAGCGCATAGGACAGTATATGCCCGGTGTCCCTGAATACGGCGTAATGGACGGCGTAGAAAAATACTGAAAGGGTCAGAAGAACGATGCCCGCCCTGACCTGCCATCCGATGCTTGAGGTTTTCATAGGCCGCGCTACCCTTTCTTGAAAGAATCCTCGAAAATGTCCGAGAGGGCCGACTCGAGCTTCTGAAGGTGGTCCATGACCTCGTGGGCCTTGGTGTCTATCTCCTTCAAGTGGCCGCATATCTCGACGAGTTCCTGCCCTTCGGCCCCGGAGGCCATCTCGTGGCAGAGCGTCGCGTGCTGGGTTATGTGCTCGAGCGTATCGTGGAGCCCGGTGATGTCGGAGGCGATATGGACGATCTCCTTCAATCTCTTTTCCCTTTCGAGATACGGCTTAAGTAAAAAGCTGTAGACTATCGCCACAAGCATGGCGAGCACGAGAAAGAGCTGAACGGATATCCCCTCGACGCTCGGGTATATGCCGAGAAAGCCTATTATCGGAACGGACTTCAGCGGGGTGGTCGAGACCAGGCCCGCCTCCTGAAGTTCGAGCATCCCCTTTCCGGCAAACGTGAAGGCCAGGTAATAAAGAAGCGTGCTCGTGACCGCGAAAAACGGCGCAAGCGGTATCTTTATCGCGCCGTAGCGGAAGACGAGGAAGAGCCCGGCGAGCAGCAATATCCCGATGCCGAGGCCGCTTAAGATATAGCCTGCGCCGCCTCCGGCGGATGAGTAAAGGGCCTGGTAGAAAAGGACGGTCTCGGCCCCCTCCCTGAAGACCGCGAGGAAAGCGGCGAAGGCGAGGGTCCAGCCCTTGCCGGAGTCGAGGGCGCCCTCCACCTGTGATTTGATGAACTTTTGCCACTTTACTACCTGGACCTTGCCTATGAGCCAGTAGCTGACGTAAAAAAGGACGGCGGTCGCGAAGATGAGGGTGACGCCTTCAAGGGTCGAATTGCTCGCCCCCGTGGCCGAGAAAAAGAGGTTTAAGACGGCCGCCATGGCAAGGCTCGCCGCCAGCGCAATGCCGCCCCCGGCGTATATGGTCTTTACCCGCTCCTTTCTTCCTACCTTTACGAGGTAGGCCGAAAGGGCGCTTATGATGAGTATCGCCTCGAAACCCTCACGGAGGATCACTATAAGGGCATTAACAAGAAGGGCCGTCCCTCCCTGCCCCTTCTGCTGTTCGAGCATGGCGACCTGAAAGTCGAGTTTTCCGTAGAGCTCGTCGATGGTGGCCCTCACGGCCTGCGGCGGGCTCCCGGTGCCAACCTCCTCGGTTATCTTGACGAAGAGGTTTTCTATCTCGTTCATCTTCGCCATCGACCTCGCCGCTATGGCCGACTCGAGCCCCTCTCCCTCGAAGTTTACGTTATACGCCCGCTGGGCGTACGCGAGCGCCTTGTCCCTGTCCCCGGCAAGGTATGTTCTATAGGAGTGCTCAAGGTTGGCGTGTATCTCTTTTTCTATGTCAGCCGGGCTTTCGGCAGCCCTCGCTGAAGATATGGGCAGAAGGATGAAGATAAAGGAGATAAAAAAGAAGCGTGTGAGGATTTTTCGCATGGCGCCGCCTTCTATGATATGATAATGAAAATCATTTTCAGAGCTATAATGCACCAAAAAGCCGGCCCTGTCAAGCCTTTTTTCCGTAAGAATGCGGAAGGGGCCGACGGGCCCCTTCCGGAAGCAGACTAATCGCGGTCTACGGAACCGGACTCTACATTATATGCACGGCGAACGCGACCAGCCTTTCGGTCGTGGCCCTTATACCGCGGACCTCGCCCTGCTCGACTATGATCATGTTGCCGGCCTTTACCTCCGCCTCTCTTCCCTCGACCGTAATGATCCCCCTGCCGCTCACCACGTAGAATATCCCGAGACCGCTCGCGTGGGGCTCTATCCTCTGGCCAGGCTCCATGCAGATGAGAGGAACTTTGTAATTCGGCTTTGCCCTGAGTATCCTCGGCATAAACTCCTTCGCGAAACCTGTTCTCTCATGAACGTCTATGATCTCCATGTCCCCTCCTGTATGGTGCGATTTTCATTCTCATAGCACAAAAAAACCGTCCTTCCAAGAAAATTTGGGACGAACCCCGCTCAAATGGCTGGGTTGACAACCGGGCAGCATCCCGTTTTGCCCGTGCACCAATTCGTCGAGCACGATAACGCAAAAGGAGTAAAAAGTCCCTGAAAAAAATTCAAAAAACAAAAAAATCAATAACTTAGACGATGGCACAGGATTTGCTGTTTATATCCGCAGGATGTAGTAAAGTTTTCAATAAATCAAAAGGAGGAGAGTTTATGAAAAGGATACTCGGGATTGGGGTTGTAGCTCTGAGCTTCGCGTTTGTATCCGGGCCGGCATTCGCCGCTGACGCCGCCGGCCTGTACAAATCGAAGTGCGCTCCGTGCCACGGCGCGGAAGGAGCCAGCACCGCCATGGCGCCGGCCCACAAGGGGAACCAGTTCGTAAAGGCCAGCTCCGCGGATCAGATAGCCGCCGTTATCAAGGACGGCCGTGAAGGCGCCGCGAAGAAATACAAGCAGTACCCGATCGGAATGCCCGCGCAGAAGACCATGTCGGACGCCGATATAAGCGCCCTGGTAGGCTATTTGAAGGAGCTCGCCGCGAAGTAAAAAGGACAGAGCCTGATATTAAAAAAGGCCGGGCGAACGCCCGGCCTTTTTTCTTACGACTTTAAGCCTTGTCCGGAAAGTCCTTCCGGCAAAAAGGCCTTTTCATCATTTCGTTCAGCTTAAGGACCCTGGCGTTCAGCTCCCGGAGCTTGATTCTGCGCGAATCGTCATCAATGCCCTCCCTCAGATCCTCGGAGAGCCTGAAGATCTCCTTTTTAAGTCCGCCTCGGGCGGGAGTATCCCGGCGTTCCTTAAGACCTTGAAGGGCATCCTAAGGTCCGCGGGCGTTAAAATATCGTGTTCGAGGTCGACGGGCCTGCCCTTGCCCGGCAGATCGTCCCCGGCCTCCATCGCCTCCTTTATCCTTTCCTCTTCACTTTAAAAGTAATAATTTTACCGACTTTTTATTCGCTGTGCGGGAGGTAATACCATTGTAATTCCAAATCTTTCATTAATGCAGAAAGATGGTCGCGACACTTTAAAAGTTAATTGCTGGAATCATGTTTGCGTTAACAGTTTCTATAAGAACAAGTCGTAATCGCGCCAGGCACATAATAGGGCTGCGTAGTTCACCTACCAGTCCGCAGCACTGAGGGATTTCAAAGAATAAAGATTTACAAGAGAATTGTTGACTCGGTTCACTCGGCCCGCAACCGTCACAAATCTGCTTAGCGTATCCTAATC
>DAIDBB010000011.1 GCA_027310325.1 bacterium
GTTTACTCTGGACCTGGCCTATGCGTACGCGGTCAAGCAATTGAAGGACCTCTACGAAACTTCAGATAAGATGCTGACCCGCTACCGCAAAGACATATACAATAAGAATGTCGTCAACGTTTTCAAGGATGGTGCTCTGAAGAACATAGAAAATCTGCAAGACAGGATAAGGCCGGAGATTCGTCGCCTGGACGGAGTATTATATAAAAAGGTCGAGCTTTACGGCAGAAACGCGGATAAGTTCTTTGAGAAAAACAAGGATTTCAACCGCCTTGCGCAGCAGGTATTCGGGAATTACAGCAAAATAAAGTAGAAAGAAGCCCGTAAAATGACCTACGAATACATAATATACGGTGGGTTCGACGTAGTCGTCAAGGCCCTTCAGTCCATCGCCCTCATATTCAGCGACAGCAGCTATACGAGTCTCTTCTGGACATTTGCAACCTTCGGCCTCGGCATGTCCGTTGTAGCGTATTACCTGAGCGCCCTTTTCGGCAGGACCGCTCTTGGCCCTTTCGAATGGGCGAAGACATACTGGTGGGCGATATTCTTCTTTTTCGTCCTGATGTCGCCTACAGGCACCCTTAATGTCTATGATGCCCACAAGAACCGTTTTCAGTCCGTAGGTAACCTGCCTGTGGGGGTGGTGCTCGCCGCAGGGTTGTTGAACAAGGTGGAGGTGGGCCTTATCGACATGGTGAATACCGCCATGTCTCCCATTATCAGCTACAATGACGCCGGAAACGGCCAGGGCATGGATATGATCAGGGAGCTTTACAGTTTCGTACAGAAGGATTTCCGCTTTTCTGACAGTTATGACCAGAAAACTCTCGATAGCTTCATCATGGAATGCTATCTTTTCGGAGTCCTTTCCGGCGACATATCACAAAATGACTTCAGGGTCGATCAGAACTTCATGACCGTCACTTTTGCCCAGGCCAATTATCCCAATATATACTCGATAGTGTATTCTGAGGCCAACAGGAGCGGCGCCACCACAAGTTGTCAGGATGCGTATACCTATCTTAATAGTAAGTTCACCTCGGCTTATTTGGAGCAGATGTTCGGGGATTTCTGTTCCAAGACCGGCTATTCGAAAAATTCTCCGCAGGAACTTGTCAGATGCAAAGAGGTTTTCTTTTCCCATATCCAGAGTTTGGCGGGCTACGCCGGGACCGATCCGAACTTCATATTATTGCAGATGTATATAGCCCAGGATATCAATAACATTATGATCCAAGGGAATCCCGTCGAAACTGCGCAGTTCGTCGGGGCCAGAGAAGCCGCTTCCGGGATGATGGGCGTGGGAATAATGGCTAACGAATTCATACCTATCTTCAGGAGCGTGATGCTCGCCGTCGCGTTCGCCATAACGCCGCTCCTTTTTCTTTTCATAGCCACGTTCGCGCTTGAGGCGTTCGGGTATTTTCTCGGGCTCCTTACCTGGCTTGCCGTATGGGGGGTCATGGAT
>DAIDBB010000021.1 GCA_027310325.1 bacterium
CAAGAAATCCGTTGCCGGCGCCCAGGCCATGGCCCAGCTTCTCTCCAACGAATACTTCAGCGACCTTAAAAGGACAATATCCGGGGAACCGATCTCAACGCTTCGGCTCATAACCGCGATCACGGACATCTACAACAGGGGGCAGGCCCTGAGCGAGGCCGCGCTCCAGGCCTATATCAAGGAGACCAAGGGGACGAAGTGGTTCTTCCGGAAGGCGGTCGCCGTAAACGACCTCGACGAGATGATCAGAAACTCGTTTTTCTTCCCGCATGACCCACTGGAACTATGCATCGGATACGAAGTGGTGAAGGGTTTCGAAAATATAGAGATATTCCGCAAGGCCGGGGAGGTCGTGTTCAAGGGCTTCGAGGCGATCACCCCGGTTGTCGTATACGAGATGCTCAATGCCGAGGGACAGTTCTTTAAAAGCCTCGTGAATTACCACTTGCGGGCATGGCTTGAGGAATCAAAGAATGACTCGTCGGAAGACAGCGGATGACCGTCATCCCGGGGCTTTCCTCGTCGCCAGGACCTCGTTCATGCTGCCCGTCCTGTAGCCTTCGAGATCGAGGGTGATATAGGTAAAGCCTATCTCCCTGAGGCCTCCGGCAATCTTACGACGGAGAGCCTCCCCGCCGGCCCCAAAAATGAGGCCCATGGCGTCCGGCTCCACCTCTATCCTGACCGTGAAATTGTCGTGATAGCGGAGCCTGAACTGATTGAATCCAAGGGCGCGCAGCCACTCCTCGCCTCTCCTTACCTTCTCGAGCCTGTCCGTAGTTATAGGTGTGCCATAGGGAAATCTGGACGAAAGGCACGCGAAAGACGGTTTATTCCAGGTGGGCAGCCCCAGGTCCTTGCTCAAAAGCCTTATCTCAGGCTTCGTAAGCCCGGCTTCCAGTAGCGGGCTCCTTACGCCGAGCTCCTTGGCCGCTGCCCTGCCGGGCCTGAAGTCGGCAAGATCATCCGAGTTAGAGCCGTCGGCCACGTGCCTTAAGCCGAGGGAGCGGGCCTTGTCGATAGCGATACCAAAGAGCTCGTTTTTGCAGTAATAGCATCTTTTTTCTGTATTCTCCGAGAAGTTCGGTATCAGTAGCTCGTTCGACTCAACGACCAGGTGCCTTACCCCTATAAGGGACACAAGCCTCTTTGCCTCATTGAACTCGGTTTCAGGGTACGTTGGGGAAGTCGCGGTCAAGGCAGCCGCGTTATTTCCCAGAGTATCCGCGGCGACCCTTAAAAGGAAGGTCGAGTCGACCCCTCCGGAAAAAGCCACCAGGACGCTTTCCATGGCGCGTAGCGTCCCTTTAAGCTTTTCGAGTTTAACGAAGGCCTCTCTCTGGTCCACTTCCGGTAGCAACCCGCCGGACGGTCCGGAATTGACATGTACAGGGCCGCTCAGCATACTCGCGTCTCCTCGACAAGCTCGTCGCTTGCCGCTGTAACAGCGAATTCCTCTGAGTTTCCGTTACGGAGTTTCCTCAGTACGGGGCTTAAGCCCGCCTTATCATGCGAGTACTTGAGTATAAGGGAGCCCGCGAAATCGTAAGCTCCCTCGCTTTCGCCGCTTACGACGGCCACCGGCCCGGGAAAGTTGACCGGCTCTATGAGCGTGTCATCGGCCTGCACCAAATTCTTAAGCTTCGCGTTGTCAGCTTCGTTCCTTCCTAATATGACCTTCGCCCCATCGAACCTGAAGTGCCTGCCGATCTTAAGGAGGATAAGGTCTTTTTTCGTGACGTCGTCCTTGTTCTCAAGAAGGTCCTTCACCTTCTTGGAGAAGACCTTATCCGTGAGGAGACACCCCCCGGAAGGGCACGGGTAGTCGTTTATATCGAGTTCCTCGGCCAGTTCAATCTGGGGCTTCCTGCTCCTCCCGGATACGGCGAGGAGCCTTTCTCGGTCCACAAAGCCCGTCTTCTCCGGGATCGTCGGCTCAAGGTGCTTGGCGCAAAGCG
>DAIDBB010000023.1 GCA_027310325.1 bacterium
AAAGCCGCCGCCGGCCAGCCTCTTTAAGGCCGCATCGACGTCGTGGGCGTCGTAGGGGAGCAGGGCGGCCTTGATCTTTACAGGCCTGTCCTCGAGTCGCCCCTCCCTGTCGGCTATCGTCCAGAGGCCGATAAAGAGGAGGCGGTCGAGCGGGTTTAGCGAGGCGAGCTCGTCGTTAAGGAAGAACTGCGGTTTTATCGACCTTATTCGCGACATGGGAAAATACCGTTATCCGTTCGTCGTGACCGGAATTTTTTATCCCCGAACCCGTCGGTTCGCGGTGCACAAACCGGCGTCACTATAAAATCCCCGTGCAAATATGAAATAAGGGGTTCAGGGTTCAACCCTGAACCCGCCAGGAGGTAAAGACAAAGCCCCTACTTTTGTGCCCTGCTGCGGAGCTTTTTGCGCGCTGCCGCGCGCTTCGGGACAGGGGGTTCCCGTCGCTTACCGCCCCTTCCCCTGAACGCTTCGCGGCTTAAGTTACGCTTCGCCAGCAGCGGCTCGCGGCTTTCTCCCCCGGCTCCGCTCACCCGCTCAGCCTTATGCGCCGCTCACCCCTGTCCCATGGGATTTTTTTAAGAACAAAGCTATCTATTCAACAACCAAAGGCCTTCCGGGACGCCGCCCCCATCGCCTGTCTCACAGGACTACGACCCGCCCGGCAGGACTCTCTTTCGTGCCCCTCTTTTGCTCTCACGCCGGAAGGCCTTCAAGCGGGCTGGTGGCCCGCATCGGAAAAGCCGCCTTTCTCCCTCGAAAAGGCAGACCTGCCCCTTTGGGCGGGAGGTTGCTCCCGCCCAAAGGCCTGCCTTCCAAATTTAGTGGTGTTTGCTGTGGAGAGAGGATTCGTGTCTGAAAAACGACCTTACCGCCTCGGCCCAGGTGCGCGGCCGGTTGCGCTTCCAGACCCCGGCGTACGACCCGGAGGCCGCCTTTTTCCGTTCCCTGAGGATTGTAGCCAGGTCAGTAGAGTCTATCGTCCCGTCGAAACCGTCGTGATGATTTTTCTTGTCCATGTCCGCCTCACGGTTAAAGGTTGTAAAGCTCTCAGTTGTCCCTATCTCCTCCGTGGACTTACGTCAAGTCTATCCCAAAAAAAAATTTCTGCATCCCCCTTGACGCCCGGGAAAGGATTTTTCTCAACCGGGCCGGTTTTCCTCCGGAAAAACGAGCCTGTACTCGAAGGCCCCTTTTCTTTTTTTGCAGGTTATCATGAAGCCCTGCGCGCGAAGCTCGGATACGCTTGAGGCCACGGCGCAGACCCTGGCCCTCTCCTGTATCTCGTACGTCGTGTGGGCCCCGTCTTCCTTAAGTACCTCCAGTACCCTCCTAAGGCGCGGCGAGTTCTCCAGTCTTGCGAAGTGCATCAAATGCTTTTCTCCCCGGTGATGGTTTTTGTACACTTTGAAGACCTTTTATGTTATTAGACAGATAACGTAAATTGTGATATAATTACACGGTCTTGAGCCTTCATCGGAATAAATATATATTAATGCACTTTTTTTAACCAATAATGGCACTGTTTACAACCCTAAGCCCGCGCTATACTATCAGAGTAAAAACATATTGTCAAGTTATTTTTTTTGTGTAATAACATTTAAAAAAGAAAAAAACAGAGCCCCGTGTTCATGGCCGTGGCCTTTTTGCGGCCTTCATCATATACCTTACATGCCTTCTCTCCTCACGGGAGAGGGCCTAATCACGGCCTGGGGGCAAGACCATTAAGACCATCGAGATAATAAGAGGCCTCATAAAAAAGGACCTCGACCGGGGCTTAAAAAAGATAGACATAGCCCGCAAGGTCGGCATCTCGCACTCTACCCTCTGGTCGTACCTCAATTCCGACGTAACGCCGGACTTCAATACCATTAAGCTCTTCTCCGCGGCCTATGGGCTCCCTGTCGATTACTTCCGCGAAGGGGCCCTCCCGGCCCCGGCCCCGCCGCAGAAGGCCCATGTCCAGGACACTATCCCGGTCCTTGTCATGCACGAGGGGGACGCCCAGGGCTTCTACGGCGAGCTCGGCTCGCCCGTTGGCGCCGACGCGCCGAGGGTAACGAGGCCCGAGGGCATCGAGGACGCGCAGGCGTACGGTATAGAGGTGCGGGGA
>DAIDBB010000030.1 GCA_027310325.1 bacterium
GATTAGAAAATTTCCATCTGTTATAATATGCGTTCCCATTAAGCTGTTTTAATGGAATACCTAAAAATCCCTTAATATCACTCTGATACATTAAGGGTGGTTAGAAACCTTTTCATATTATGGGCGTTGGGAAGATATATCTTGTTGGCGCTGGCCCAGGTGACCCGGGACTCATTACCGTAAGAGGTATGGAGGCCGTGAGAGAAGCCGACTGCATCATCTATGATTTTCTTGCCAACGCCCGTATCCTCGATTACGCCAAAGAGGGCGCCGAGACCATTTATGTCGGCAAGAAGGGGGGGGCGGAGGCGGTCTCCCAGGCCGAGATAAATAGCCTCATCATCGACAGGGCCAGGTCCGGAAAGACCGTCGTGAGGCTTAAGGGCGGCGACCCTTTCATCTTCGGCAGGGGCGGAGAGGAGGCCGAGGAGATAAGGGGCGCCGGGCTTTCCTTCGAGGTCATACCCGGCGTCACTTCAGCGATAGCCGTCCCGGCCTACGCCGGTATACCACTTACCCACCGCGATCTAGCCTCTTCAGTCACCTTCATAACCGGACACGAAGACCCGCTTAAGCAGAGGCCGAACATAGCCTGGGACAGGCTCGCCATAGGAAGGGGGACGCTTGTATTCCTCATGGGATGGAAGAACCTCCCTTTTATAGCCCAGAAACTTATGGAAAACGGCTGGGAAGGCTCCACGCCCGTGGCCCTCATAAGATGGGGGACGATGACGAAGCAGAAGACCGTATCCGGGAGGCTCGATAACATAATCGATCTTGTCGGAAAGGCCGGGATAATGCCGCCCGTGGTTACCGTAGTCGGAGACGTCGTGGGGCTCCGGGACAGGCTAAACTGGTTCGAGACGAAGCCCCTTTTCGGAAAAAGAGTTCTGGTCACAAGGGCGCTTGAACAGGCGGGCGAGTTCACCTCGCTCCTTGAAAAAAACGGCGCCGAACCGATAACATTCCCAACGATTAAGACGACCCCTCCGCCGAGCTGGGCACCGCTCGACAGGGCCATTAGGAGGCTATCGGGCTACGACTGGGCTATCTTTACGAGCGTAAATGGTGTAAAATTTTTTTTCGAGCGTGTTACGAAGCTCGGATTAGACCTTAGGGAACTTAAGGGCGTAAAGATATGCGCCATAGGCCCGAGGACCGCGGAGGCCGTAAGGCGGCTCGGCATAAGGGTAGACCTCACCCCCGGGGAGTTCAGGGCCGAGTCGATAATAGACGCCCTCGGTAAAAGGAACATCAAGGGCAAGAGGTTTCTCCTCGCCAGGGCCCTTAAGGCGCGGGAAGTGCTCCCGATAGAGATAAAAAGGCTCGGGGGCCGCATAGACGTCGTCCCGGCCTACAAGACGGTCCGCCCGAAAAAAGAGGCCGATGAGCTTAAAAAGCTCTTGAAAGAGGGCGGGGTCGATATCGTGACCTTTACGTCTTCCTCAACGGTCACGAATTTTCTCTCGATGTTTAAAAAAGGGGAAGGCCCGGAGCTTGTAAGGCCGGTTTATGTCGCCTGTATAGGCCCGATAACCGCCGAGACCGCCAGGGAAGCTCGAATAAGGGTCGATATAATGCCAAAATCATATACCATCCCGGCCCTTACGGAAGCGATGGCTGAGTTTTTCAGGCAGAGGGCGTAATGTCCGGGGAATCCCGGTAGTTTTTTGCATTATTGGCATAAAATCCATTTTAAAGGAAAGAGACTATGAGCTTGATCTACCGTCCGAGAAGGCTTAGGAGAGGGGAGCCGATGAGGAGGCTTGTAAGGGAAACGGCCATAGCCCCGGATGACTTCATACTCCCGCTCTTCGTTACCCCCGGAAAGGGCGTAAAAAAGCCGATAAAGTCGATGCCCGGCCACTTCCAGATGTCGGTCGACAATATAAGGAAGGAGGCCAAAGAGGCCAGAGACCTCGGCATATCCTCCGTCATTCTCTTCGGCATCCCGGAGTACAAGGACGAGGAGGGGAGCTCGGCCTACGACCCCAAGGGCCCGGTGCAGGTTGCGATAGCCGAGATAAAGTCGAAGGTCCCGGGGTTAATAGTAATGACGGACGTATGCGCTTGCGAATATACTTC
>DAIDBB010000035.1 GCA_027310325.1 bacterium
CTACAGTGCCAATCATCATATCCCACATGCGATTTAGAAAAGATACCGGCGGTGCTTTATAAATGACTTGCCCCACAAAAGTACGGCCAAAAATTTTATATTCTTCTGGAGATATCTCGCTGAGACCTTGCATATCCGATATAGGCATATTTAGAGTATAAGCTCTGAAAGAATAAAAAGGTCTTCCTTCAGTGGTGTTTGTTGAATTTGAATCACCCAATTCGAAAGGTGGCTTCTTTACTTTATCATTGTCAAAAAGCCCTCTCTTTTTCCACTGCTGACCTCTCCCCTGAAATTAAAGCCACTTGAAAGTAGAGTCTCCGGGTGTTAAAACACCAAAAAGGAGACCTGAAGATGGCGCGCAAAAGACACACACCCGAACAGATTATCGCGGTACTGAAGCAGTCTGAGGCAGGAGCAAGAACAACAGATCTGTGCAGAGAGCATGGCATCTCGGATGCCACCTTCTACAAGTGGAAGGCCAAGTACAGCGGCATGGAACTCTCCGAGGCCAAGAGACTGAAGGCCCTTGAGGACGAGAACCGGCGCTTGAAGCAGATCGTTGCCGACCAGACGCTCGATATCTAGGCACTGAAGGCTGTACTCACAAAAAAGTTCTAAAGCCCAGAGCGAAGAAATCGGCAGCGCTGTTCATGATCGAGCGCTTTGGGCTGTCCCAGAGAAGAGCCGCTGTTTTATCCGGAGTTTCGAGGACGGTGTTTTCCTATGCTCCGAGGCCCAGCGAGCTTAACGACCGGATTCGGCATAGGCTCAAGGAGTTGGCAGAGAAACACCGAAGGTACGGACACTGGAGGCTGTACGTGGTTTTAAAACGTGAGGGATTCTGCGTCAATCACAAGCGCACCGAGAGGATATACCGTTCAGAAGGGCTGTCTTTACGCATAAGGAAGAGAAAGAAGCTGGCTTCGGTAGCACGGGTTCTGCCCCCTGAAGCGACACGGCCCAACCAGATATGGGCTATGGATTTTGTCCAGGACTCCCTCTGGGGCGGCAGAAGGTTCAGGGCCTTGAATATCGTGGATACCTTCACGAAGGAATGCCCTGTAATCGAGGTGGACACCTCCTTGACCGGACATAGGGTTGTGAGGGTCCTTGAATGGCTCTCGGAGGTCCGCGGGCTTCCTGAGGCCATAAGGGTCGATAACGGCCCGGAGTTCATCAGCAAGGCCCTGGATGAATGGGCTTACCGCAACAATGTGAAGCTCGACTTTATCCGGCCTGGCAAGCCCGTAGAGAACTGCTATGTTGAATCTTTCAATGGAAAGCTCCGGGAGGAATGCCTTAACGAGAACTATTTCGTGAGCCTCAAAGAGGCCAAGGA
>DAIDBB010000038.1 GCA_027310325.1 bacterium
ATGCAAGGTCATATGCCTCGAGTTCTCGCGGCCTCGGAGCGCGACGTTAAGTAAGATCTACGACTTCTATTCCTTTAGCGTCATCCCCAAGATCGGCGAGTTCATAACGGGCAATAGAGGCGCGTACGAGTACCTCCCGGAATCTATCCGGAAGTTTCCGCCCCAGGAGGAGCTAAAGAAGATCATGGAGGACGCGGGGCTCTTCAAGGTCAAGTACCATAACCTCTTTAACGGCATAGCGGCCGTGCACATCGGGACGAAGGTCTAGACATGGCGTTTCTTGACAGGAATTCAAAAGACAAATTGAAGGAGATGCTCTCGAGGGGCATGAGCCTTCCGCTGAAGGCCATGCCGCTATGGATGGAGGCGATAGGCGTCGGCGTATTCATCTCTTCTATCGTCGACAGCCACCCTGGATTCAAGGAGAGGCTTACCGGGCTGGACGGCAAGGTCTTCAGGTTCGAGGCCACCGACATAAGGAAGAGCTTTTACCTCCAGATAAAGGACTGCGACATAAAGGTGCGGCCCCACATGGATAGAAAACCAGACGTGGTCATGCGAGGCGAGGTAAAGACCCTTACCGATGTCCTCCTAGGGAAGGTCGACCCTGATACCGTTTTTTTCTCGAGGAGGCTTGAGATAAACGGGGACACGGCGGCGGCGATTCACTTCAAGAATATCCTCGCTGCCCTTTCTTAGGGGCTGCTCAAAAAGTCCATCTGCTTCGTTGCCTCGTCGCTCGTCATTGCGGCGCACCTGCGGTGGGCGGAGGTTTAGCTGGCTTTTTTATCTCAACGGACGGTGGAGCCCCGCCGCCCGGCATTACCTTTGCCGTGCGTACGCACCAAAGTACGCCTCATTCCTCGCTCCTCGTCGCCTGGCATCCGGAGCTTTTTGAGCAGCCCTGATCGAATTTTGGATTTTTCCGCGATCCAGTAGTTGACCCCTCTTTCCTAAAGAGGGGTGGGGGGAGATTATCTTCAGCCGCTTATAATCCCCCTTATTCCCCCTTTAGAAAAGGGGGAAAGCCACTTTGTCCGTCGGAGCAAAATCCCATAGAAAAAAGAATGCTTCGGTGCAGTCCCCCTCTTTCCTCAAGAGGGGCGGGGGGAGATTATCTTTTTCCATTAGCCCCTCCCCCTTGACGGGGGAGGGCATGGGTGGGGGTGAAATAACCTAAAGTTTTACCCTAACTACCGTCTTCACGTTCCCCCGGACGTTAAAGTCCCCGACCACTTCCATCCTTTTGGGCCTTATCGCCTTCTTGATGTCGTCGAAGATCCTGTTCGTAGCGGCCTCGTGGGATATCGATCTGTCCCGGTAGGAATTGAGGTATAGCTTAAGTGACTTAAGCTCCACGACCGACCGGTTGGGAGTATAGGTGAGGTGGATGGTAGCGAAGTCGGGGTATCCCGAGCGCGGGCAGAGGCACGTGAACTCCGGGAACGTTATCTCTATCGTATAGTCCCTTCCCGGGTTCGGGTTTTCCCAGGCGGTAAGTTCCGCCTCTTCTATCGCAATTTGACCGTATTTCTTCGGCATGATCGCTCCTATCCGTAAATATTAACAATTCCAGCGGCCCGTGTAAAGCGGCGCGAAAACCCGCCATGGGTCCGGTGGCTATTTTTTAACTCATCTTCCCTTGACAAAGGCGCCGTTTTTCTGTAACTTAATAAGATTCGGTTTGAACTGCGCCTGTAGCTCAGTGGATAGAGCATCGGCCTCCGAAGCCGAGGGTCGGAGGTTCAAATCCTCTCAGGCGCGCCATTTCCACGTCTGAGCGTTAATTCCTAAGCGTTACATGGGCCGCTAGCTCAGTTGGTAGAGCAGCTGACTCTTAATCAGCGGGCCGCTGGTTCGATCCCAGCGCGGCCCACCATGTAAATCAAGGGGTTGGGAGATTTCTTCCGCCCCTTTGTCCATTTCAGGTTGGCGTTTTTCAGCCATTTTTAACTTTTCATCGCATCCCATATAATCACCCCTTGATCGACCGCGTGGAGTCGTGCGCAGCGGATTTAGCTTTCCGGAGTTCAGCAGATATAAATGTTACAGGATGTGATGGCAATCACATTTTCCAGGGCCGCGGTAGTCTATCATCATTTGAGGTTTTTAATCAGCGAGCCATGAAGAAGACATGGGCTTTATTCTCATCCGCCGTCATCTATGCGCTTCTGTCGGGATGCGCGCACATCCCGGCGATTCCGCCTCCCGGCAGGCCCGTAACGGACAAGGTCCTCCCTCCTGTCGAGGCCTCCGTCATAAACCTTCCGGTAACTGTACAGCTTGCCCCTGCCGCGGCCCAGGCCGACAAGGCCGTGCCGCGCGGCGAGGACCACGACCGCGGGGACAACGACTGGATCATCGTAAGCAATATCCAGGGCGATGTCGGGTATAGATATTACTGGGAACGTACGCCGATAACCCTCAATGTGAACAACGGCGCCATAAACGTCTCGACCGAGATACGTTACAG
>DAIDBB010000039.1 GCA_027310325.1 bacterium
TCATCGCCGGCAAGAGATATCTCAAGGAGGATAACATCGACAAGGCCTTGAGGGCCTTTGAAAAGGCTTACAGGGAGGACAAAGAAGACGCCGAGCATATGTCCTATTACGGCCTTTGCAAGGCCCTGAGGAGCGGCGAAATAGGATTCGGCCTCGACCTTTGCACCGAGGCGATAAAAAAGGAGTTCTCCCGCGCCGAGTTCTACCTGAACCTCGGAAAGATATATCTCGCCGCGGGCAATAAGAAAGTGGCGATAAAGGTATTTCAGAAGGGCCTGAAATACGAGCCTGAAAACGAGGAACTCAACAAGTACCTGATAGAGCTCGGGTTCAGGAAAAGGCCCATTGTGCCCATCCTCGAGAGGTCCAACCCGATAAACAAATATCTTGGTATAATCTTCAGGAGGCTCATCCCCGGACTCCTTAAAAGGACAAGGTCGCAGGCATGACGGATCTCTCCCTGGACAGGAAAAGGAATATCGCCGTAATAGCCCACGGCGGGGCCGGAAAGACGACGCTCACGGAGGCGGTCCTTTTTAACGCGAAGGCTACCGATAAGCTAGGCCGGGTCGACGACGACACATCGGTCCTCGACTACGAACCCGAGGAGCATAAAAGAAAGATAAGCGTCTCTTCAGCCGTCCACCACTACAAATGGGGTGATTGCTTCATAAACATAATCGACACCCCCGGATACTCCGATTTCCTCAATGAAACGCGCTTGTCCCTCAAGGCCGTGGGTGGGGCCGTAGTGATACTTAGCGCCATATCCGGGGTAAAGGTCCAGACGGAAAAGATCTGGGAGTTCGCCGACGAGTTCGAGGTCGCGCGTATCGCCTTTGTAAACAAGATGGACAGGGAAAGGGCGAGTTTTCTTCGGGCGGTAGATGACATGGAGAAGGTCCTGAAGGTAAAGGGCGTCCCACTTCAGATACCTGCCGGCGAGGGGCCGGGGTTTTCCGGGATAATCGACCTCATGACAATGAGGTGTTTCGTTTATAAAGACGATTGCTCGGGCGGATACGAGGCAAAGCCCATACCCGGAAACCTTGAAAAAGAGGCCTTAAGGATGCGCGACGAGATGGTCTCCTCGATCGCGGAGTCTGAAGA
>DAIDBB010000049.1 GCA_027310325.1 bacterium
GTAAGTGGTGCGTATCTTGTAAGCATTGTCGACGATAGATCCTCCCCGGACGGTGCGCCACTGCGAAGAGGTCGCATTAAAGGGGTCCCTCTTCGAGCTTCTTTTGTAAAAATCGAAATCGAAGTTGTCTTCGGTCCACTCCCATGCATTCCCGGCCATGTCGTAAAGTTTAAGGCCGTTCGGCTTTTTCTGCCTTACCTTATGGACTTCGTTATTCGAATTGTCGGCGAACCATGCATAGTCACCGAGCTCGGCCTCGTTGTTCACGCCGGGCCATATCTCCTTCTGTCCGCGGCTCCTCGCGGCGTATTCCCATTCAGCCTCGGTCGGCAGCCTGTAGAAGCCTTTGGTAACTTCCTTCAGGGTCTTTATGAACCTTAATGCATCCACGTAGTTTACGAAAGTCACGGGCTTGTCCGGGTCCGTAGGCGGATCGGAAATGTCCATGACAGTATAGTAAAGGCCCTGCGTTACGACCGTTTCTCCGATATAATAATCAGAAAGGCATACTTCATGGGCAGGCCTTTCGTCCTCATCGCCTTCTCCCGTAACGTCGCCCATTTGAAAACAACCGCCTTTCACAAATACCATACGAATCGGCGGAAGTTTCTTCCTGATCCTTTCGTTCCGTTTCTCGGGAGTTTCCTTCTTTTCCGGTTCCCTGCCTTCCTGTTCTCGAAGCTCCTTTTTTAACTGTTCCGGCGTTGGCGCAATAGGTTGTTCAGCCGAGTAACTCCTTGCAGCCGAAAAGATCGATAACGTCAAAACGGCGAAAATTAAGATTACTGTCGTTCTAGCAGACTTCCTCACGTCCTCCTCCTTTAAAAGATGAACCCTTGACACCAGGAAAAATAATCCAGGATTTTATTCAGAAACATGACATTTTGCGCGTTCACTTGAAAAGCGCAAGCTGGGACGCCGCATGATCTATTATATCTATGGGATATTTGCCGGTAAAGCACGCGTCGCAGAAGCTCGCCCCAGCTTCGCTTACGGCGCGGTATAGCCCCTCAATGCTCAGGTATCCGAGCGTGTCGGACGTTATGTATTCATTTATATCTTCCACGGTCTGCGCCGAGGCTATGAGTTCTTTACTCCTCGGCGTATCGATCCCGTAATAGCACGGACATATGGTGGGCGGCGAGCTTATCCTCATGTGCACCTCTTTCGCCCCGGCGTTCCGTATCATCTTTATGATCTTGCGGCTGGTGGTGCCCCTTACTATCGAATCGTCTATTACGATGACCCGCTTGCCGTTTATTACGTCCCTTATGGCGTTCAACTTTATCTTGACGCCGAAATGCCTAATAGAGTCCTTTGGCTCGATAAAGGTCCTTCCGACGTAGTGGTTCCTCACTATCCCCTTTTCAAAAGGTATGCCTGACGCCTCCGCGTAGCCTACAGCCGCTGGGACGCCTGAGTCAGGCACGGGAACGACGATATCGGCCTCGACCGGATGCTCCTCGGAAAGCCGGGCCCCGAGTTTTTTCCTCACCGAGTATACATTCGCCCCGAATATGGTCGAATCGGGCCTGGCGAAGTATATGAACTCGAATACGCACGGTTTGTAGGGCACCATGGGAAAGGGCCTATAAGAAACGATGCCGTCCTTGTTTATGACGAGTATCTCGCCGGGCGCTATCTCTCTTACGTAATCGGCCTCTATAAGGTCAAAGGCGCATGTCTCGGAAGCCACGACCCATGCTCCCTTGAGCCTTCCGAGCGACAGGGGCCTGAAACCGAACGGGTCGCGCGCCGCTATCATTGTATCTTCCGTGAGGAACAGTAACGAATAAGAACCCTGCACCCTCTTAAGCGCCGAGGTCACCCTGTTTACAAGCGACGTCTCCTTGCTCGAAGCTATGAGATGGACGATGGTCTCGGTGTCCATGCTCGACTGGAATATCGAGCCATAGGCCTCGAACTCGGCCCTGAGGAGCGCGGCGTTTACGAGGTTGCCGTTATGTGCTACGGCTATCCCTCCTCTTGCGTACTCTACGACAAAGGGCTGGGCGTTTTTTATGTGAGAGTCCCCGGTCGTCGAATACCTTACATGGCCTATGGAGGAAGTGCCGTGGAGCCGCTCGATGTCGCTTCCGCTAAAGACGTCCGCTACAAGCCCCATGCCTTTGTGGGAATAGAGGTTCCTACCGTCCGAAGACACTATCCCGGCGCTCTCTTGCCCCCTGTGCTGTAGAGAATAGAGGCCTAGATACGTGATGTTCGCGGCCTCCGGGTGGCCGTAAATGCCGAAGACACCGCACTCGTCGTGGAACCTATCGTCCTTCAAACCTATTTCCATATTCTCTAGCCGCAGCTTTTAGGGCCCAAAAACCTCTCAAGCGCCCCTGCCCACGCGTTTTTAATATCATCTAAGGAGAGGTTTACGAGATCGCCGATTTTAAGAGCGCTTCCCGATACAAAGCCTATAACCTTGAAAGGCGTGTTAAAAGACGAACATATCTCCCCAAGCCTTCCGGTATCCCCTTTTTTGAGGCTGACCACGACCCTTGACTGGGCCTCCCCGAAAAGGATTTCGTCCTCCCTGACGCCCCCGGTATCCAGGTCTATCTGAGCCCCTACTGGGCCGTCCGGCGAAAGGCAGCATTCCGCGAGGGCCGCGGCAAGCCCGCCTTCCGACACGTCGTGCGCAGATATAATTATACCAGCCCCGATGCCCTTCAAACAAGCCCCCTGGACGTTTTTCTCCTTGACAAGGTCGAGCTCGGGCGGAGCCCCCTTCTCGAGGCCATGAACGACCTTCATGTACTCGCTTCCGCAGAGTCCCCCGCTGGACTGGCCGCCGAGGAGCGCCACGACATCTCCATCATTTACAAACCATTGCCTCGCGCGGCGGTCGATATTTTCTATCAGCCCCACCATGCCTATCGTAGGGGTCGGGTGTATGGAGGTCCCTGATGTCTCGTTGTAAAAGCTTACGTTTCCTCCTATTACAGGGATAGAAAGCGCACGGCAGGCCTCGCTTATGCCCAGGACCGCTTCCCTGAACTGCCACATGACCTCTGGCCTTTCAGGGTTGCCAAAGTTAAGACAATCCGTAAGAGCTATGGGCTTTGCGCCCGATACCGTTAGATTTCTCGCCGCCTCGGCGACCGCTATCGCGGCCCCCTTCCTCGGGTCTAGATAACAGTACCTTGAATTGCAGTCAACGGTCAAAGCAAGGGCCTTATTTGTGCCCTTTACGCGGACTACCGCCGCGTCAGACCCCGGGCATACTACGGTATCGGTCCGCACCATATGGTCGTACTGGCGGTAGATCCACTCCTTACTGGCGATATTGGCCGAGGAAAGCACTTTTAAAAGGGTCTTATTGTAATCATCCGGTTTACTGAGGGTGTCGGCATCGAAGCTATTGAGCTCGTCCTGGTAACGGGGCCTTTCCACGGGCCTCTCATAAACAGGCGCTTCGTCCGTCAGGGCCGCAACCGGTATCTCCGCGGCTGTATTTCCCCCTTCGACGACCCTTATTACCTTATCCTCTATGACCCTGCCCACGACCTGGGCCTCGAGGTCCCATTTCGTGAAGATCTTTTTTACGTCCTCTTCCGAGCCTTTTTCGACGACCATGAGCATCCTTTCCTGGGACTCGGAAAGCATCACTTCATAAGCGGTCATCCCCTCTTCGCGCCTCGGCACCGCATCTATATTAAGCTCTATCCCCGCGCCTCCCCTCGACGCCATCTCAACACTTGAGGACGTAAGGCCTGCGGCGCCCATATCCTGTATGCCTACCACATGGTCGGTCTTATAGAGCTCAAGGCACGCCTCGAGCAAAAGTTTTTCCGCGAAGGGGTCCCCGACCTGTACCGTCGGGCGCCTCTCCTCCCCGCCTTCCCCGAAGACGTCCGAAGCCATCACCGCCCCGTGAATGCCGTCTCTCCCAGTCCTCGATCCGACGTAAATCACGGGGTTGCCTACGCCCTTAGCGACACCTTTGAATATCCTGTCCTTTTTCATTAGCCCCGCCGTCATGACGTTTACAAGGCAGTTGCCGTTGTAGGACTCATTGAAATAGACCTCGCCTCCCACGGTAGGCACGCCGATGCAGTTGCCGTACCCGGCTATACCGGATACGACCCCTTCAAGGAGATATCCGGTGCGCGGATTATTTAATGAGCCGAAGCGCAGCGAATTCAAAGAGGCAATGGGTCTCGCTCCCATCGTAAAG
>DAIDBB010000052.1 GCA_027310325.1 bacterium
GATGACAATAGGGGCGGCCACACTCCTTACGCGCCTGTCGGCAAGGGCCTTAAGCATTATCTCAGGGCCGACACCAACGGGGTCGCCCATAGTTATGGCTATTACGGGTTTAGTGTTTTTCATCTGCTTTTGAAAGGGCGGCAACGGCAATATAAAAGAGAGTCGGCCAAAGGCTGCGGTCTTAAAGCCTTATCTCCACGTGGGCGTACTTTTTTACCTCGTTAAGCCAGAAGTTGAACCTGTCGTCCATAATCTTTCTGTAGAGCTTGTCCTGCGCGAGGCCCTTGACCTCTTCAAAAGGCCTCTGCTGAGGGGGCGACACGTCGTCAAGCTTGATGAAGTAGATGCCGTCATCGGCCTGTATGGAGGGGCTTATCTCGTTTGTCTTGAGCTTAACGACGGCGTCCTGGACGTATTTATCCATCTCGTTTATCTTCAGGTACCCCATGTCGCCGCCGCTCGAGGCGGTCGGCCCCTCGGAGTACTCGCGGGCGAGTTCCTTGAAGTCAGCGCCCTTTGAAAGCCCCTCCACGATCATCTTGAGCTTCTGGGCCGCCATGTTTTTGTCGGCGTTCGGTATGAAGATCATGCTTATTCTATAAGAGGCGGGGTTCTGGAAGTCGTCCCTGTGCTGACGGTAATAATCCTCGACGTCCTCGGGCTTTATCGCTATCTTGGAGCGGAACTCCTTGTTTATGAACTTGACCTGGCGTATCTGTTCCTTCAGCTGGTCCCTGTACTCCCTGAGAGTGAGGCCGCTTCGCGCGAGCGTAAGCAAAAGCCCTTCCTGGGTCATGCCGTTCTCTTTTTTTATGTCCTCGACGGCGTTGTCGATCTCCTTTTCGCTTACGTCGATCCCGGCCTTGTCGGAGGCCTGCTTGACGAGCTTCTGCTCTATGAGGTCGTCAAGGACCTTCTTTTTCATCTCGAGGGCCGCCGTCCCGTCGAGCTTGTCGCTACCGCCTGATTTCTCGAGGGCGAGGTTCGTGGCGGCGTTAAGCTCCGACATGGTGATGACGCTGTCGTTTATGATGGCGACGATCCTGTCGACCGTCTCCGCGCCTGCCAGAAACGGCAACATCGTGACGACAAAAACGACAAGCGCCCATTGGCCGAAGGGGCGCGGCCTAAAGACTCCGGAAAGTTTCACCGCAGGTTCTCCCTCATTAAATATATCACCCATCAAGAAGGGCTTTCAATACATATCTCGCTTCCTCAAAGGGGTCAGCCTCGCCCATGTATACTATGAAATGGTCGGGGGTAAGTCTGAAGTGTTTAGGCTCTTTTTTTGCCAGGTCTATCGCCCGGCCTACGACCCCGCTTCCGTCGTCCCCGGCGCCGAACGAGAGGTAGAGCCTTGTTCCCTTCTGGATAAGCTCTTTCGCGTGGAGCTTCTTAAGAAGGAGCTTAAGACGCATGGTCCCGGCGAGGTTTTCGACGAGATGGGGGACCTCGCCGTACCTGTCCTCGAGCTCCTCGGCGATCGCTGCGAGATCGGCCTCCGACGAGACGGATGCGAGCCTCTTGTATACGCCGAGCCTCTGCCTGGTATCCGGGATGTAGTCCTCGGGTATATACTGCGAGACCTTGAGGTTTATCTCCGGCTCCGCCTCTTCCCTGACCTCCTCGCCCTTCATCTCCCTTACCGCCTCCTCAAGCATCTGGGCGTACATGTCGAAACCGACCTCGGCGATAGAGCCCGACTGCGCGCTCCCCAATAGCTCCCCGGCGCCCCTTATTTCCAAATCATAGGTCGCGACCTTGAACCCGGAGCCGGGGTCGCAAAGCTCCTGTATCACCTCGAGCCGCTTTCTGGCGTCTTCGGTAAGCCCGCCGTCCGGGCAGATGAAGTACGCATAGGCCCTGTGTTTGCTCCTTCCGACCCTTCCGCGAAGCTGATAAAGCTTCGCGAGGCCGAACCTGTCGGCCCTGTTTATGATGATGGTGTTGGCGGAAGGTATGTCGAGGCCGGACTCGATTATAGCGGTTGAAAGGAGTATGTCGTAGTCCTTGTTTACGAAGCCGACCATCTTTTTTTCGAGCTCGCGCTCGTCCATCTGGCCGTGGGCGACGGCTACGCGCGCGTGCGGGACGATCTTCCCGAGGAACTCCCCTATAGCGCCCATCGACTGGATCCTGTTGTGGACAAAGAAGACCTGTCCGCCCCTCGCGAGCTCCCTTTCTATGGCCTCGGCAATGAGGGCTTCGTCGAACCTTATTATGTTGGTCTTTATGGCGAGCCTGTCCTCAGGGGGCGTGTTTATGATGCTGAGTTCCCTTACGGAAGCAAGAGACATATGGAGCGTCCTCGGTATCGGGGTGGCGGTCAGGGTCAGCACATCGACCCTTTTCCTCAACTGCTTTAATTTTTCCTTGTGGGCCACGCCGAACCTGTGCTCCTCGTCTATGACGATGAGTCCCAGGTCCTTGAACTCGATATCCCTCTGGAGGAGCCTGTGCGTGCCTATTATTATGTCAACGCCGTCCTTTTTAAGCCTTTCGACTATGTCCTTCTGCTCTTTTCTCGATTTGAACCTGCTCAATGCCTCGACAACGACCGGGTAGGGGGCCAGCCTCCTGGAGAACGTGCTATAGTGCTGCTGGGCGAGCACCGTCGTCGGTACGAGGACGGCCACCTGCTTCTTGTCGAGTACGGCCTTGAAGGCCGCCCTGATGGCCACCTCGGTCTTACCGTAGCCGACGTCCCCGCAGACGAGCCTGTCCATGGGCCTCGGCTCCTCCATGTCTCGGAGGCACTCCTCTATGGCCCGGGCCTGGTCCGGGGTCTCCTCGTACTCGAACGCCGCCTCGAACTCGCGGAATATGCTATCGGGCTTCGAGAAGGCGAACCCCTCGGCCACCTGCCTTTCGGCGTAGAGCTTAAGGAGCTCGCCCGCGAGCTTCTCGACGGCGTGCTTTACGCGCTTCTTGGCCCTCTCCCAGTTCGTCCCGCCGAGCTTATCGAGCTCCGGTGTCTTGCCCTCGACGCCGTGGTACTTGCTTACGAGGTCCATCCTCCGGACAGGGAGATAGAGCTTGTCGCCGCCCCTGTACTCGAGGAGGAGAAAATCGC
Organism: bacterium; assembly: GCA_027310325.1. GTDB lineage: Bacteria > Desulfobacterota > GWC2-55-46 > GWC2-55-46 > GWC2-55-46 > JAKAIQ01. The sequence continues at coordinate 3,074 of DAIDBB010000052.1, forward strand.
TTTCCACCGCGTCGACCGTCACCCGCTGGATCCCCTGGTAGAGCCCTATGCCGTGATGGGCATGGACGATGGCGTCCCCGACGGACAGGTCCTGGAGCTGGGTAAGGAAGGCCTCGAGCCTTTTGGAAGGCGGCGCGCGCCTCTTTACCCTTTCGCCGAAGACCTCCTCTTCGGATATCACGACGAGCGCCGCGCCCGGGGCCTTGAAACCCGCGCCGATGGAACCGATCGCTATGGCGAACTCGCTCCCGGCCCTTTCCAGTATCTCGGGGCCCTTTATAACGCCGGGCCTGAGCCCGTAGCCTTCAAGGAGCTCCTTCGTCCTTTCGGCCTGCCCCCTGTTGTGCGCCGTGAGATAAATCCTGTCTCCGGCGCCAAGCCTTTCATTTATCAGGTTCGCAAGGGGCTTGAGGAGCGATACGCCGGACTCACCGAATGGTTCATCGGCTCCAGGCGGGCCCTTTTTCCCGAGCCCTATGGCCTGCCTGAGGCCGATATTCGACTCCGTCCCGACCTCGAAGGCAGAGCTCTTCAGGGTCTCTATACCGACGATGGGGTGTTTCTTCAGGGCAGACCTTATTTCATTTGAAGACGCGTAGAGCGAGGCGGGCTCTACGAAGAACTGTTTTTTGGAGATGAGCCTCTCTTCAGCGGCCTTTATATCCGTGTCGAACGCGTCGAGGGCAGAATAAGAGGAATCAGGGTCTATAATCGATATGATAGCGTTGTTATCGATATAGTCGAATAAGGTATCGAGCCTTTCATGGAACAGCGGCAGGAGCATGTCGATACCCGAAAGTGTCCCGTCCCTCAGCTTATCTGATAGATTCTCCCACACGTCCCTCGGCAGGTCGAGCTCGTCCGCGCGCTCCATGAGCCGCGCCCTCGCGCCTGAAGTCCCGGACAATCCCTGACCTTCCGCGATAGTCTCCCTTGCAGGGAGTATCCGCGCCTCCGTCATCTCCTTGATAGACCTCTGGGTCGAGACGTCGAACGTCCTCATCGACTCTATCTCGTCGCCGAAGAACTCTACCCTTAAGGGCGAGTCGTACATAGGGGGGAATATGTCGAGTATCCCGCCCCGGACGCTCATCTCGCCCCTTTCCTCTACCATGGTCATCCGCGCATAGCCGAGGCCGTGGAGCCGGGCCGTGAGCTCTTCCCTCGCGTACTCCGAGCCGATCTTTAAGTCCACGACCTTATTTAAGAGACTCTCCTTAGGTATCACGCGCTGCATGAGGTTAGGGGCAGAGCTGATTGTTATGAAGGGCGCCCCGCCAGAGAGCCTGAAAAGGAGCTCGATCCGCGCCGCCTGGATGTCCTGATGGGCCGAAAGGGTCTCGAAGGGAAGAAGCTCAGGGGTCGGATAGAGGAATACGTCGCTTTCAGGGAGAAAGAACTTCAAGTCTTCCGAGAAACCCTCGGCCCCGGCGTGGTCCGGGAGCACGGCGAGGATGCGCCTTTTCGAGGCCCTGAAAAAGGAGGCGAGAAAAAAGGCCTTCGCGGAGCCGTAAAGGCCTGAAATCCTGAAGTCCTCTCCGGGCTTAAGGGCCGAGACAGGGGCTAAGGCCTCGCTAAGGGTATGGACGCGGCTAACGGTTGGGATCATTATCCACCTTATGAAAACAGATCATTATAGCATAAATAAGGCGCATTTAAAAAGTTTCGATGTAGCCCGCTGCCTTGACAAACAAGCATTGCGGCCATAGATTATTAATAACGGCGGGTAGCCCCGCGAAGGGACCCGGTAAAAGGCCCAAAAAGGAGACGGATGAGACTCGACAGACTTACCATAAAAGCCCAGGAAGCTCTCCAGGAGGCGCAGAATATAGCGCGGGAGAACGAACAGCAGGAGATAACGATCGAGCACCTCCTTCTGGCGCTCGTGAGCCAGGAAGGGGGGATAGTCGCCCCGATACTCGAAAGGATAGGGGCAAAGCCGGCTCTCATCCGAGCTCAGCTCGAAGAGGTCATAAAAAAGGCCCCGAAGGTGTACGGAGCCGCGGGAGAGGCGTACCTCTCGCAGAAATTGAAGACCGCGCTCGATGCGGCCTTCAAGGAGGCCAGGGACCTCAAAGACGAGTTCGTTTCAGCCGAGCATCTTTTGACGGCCATAGCCTCCGATAAGACCGAGGCGTCGAGGATACTCGCCTCGCAGGGCGTTACGAGGGATACGATATTAAGGGCCATGACCGCCGTGAGGGGCACCCAGAGGGTGACCGACCAGTCGCCGGAGGAAAAGTACCAGGCCGTCTCGAAGTACACGAGAGACCTCGTGGAGATGGCCAGAAGCAACAGGCTCGACCCTGTCATCGGCAGGGACGACGAGATAAGAAGGGTGATACAGGTCCTTTCAAGGCGCACCAAGAATAATCCCGTCTTGATAGGCGAGGCCGGGGTGGGAAAGACGGCGATAGTAGAGGGGCTTGCCCAGAGGATAGTCGGCGGCGACGTCCCCGAAACGCTCAAGAACAAGAGGCTCCTTGCCCTGGACCTCGGGGCCTTGATAGCGGGAACAAAGTACAGGGGGGAGTTCGAGGATAGATTAAAGGCCCTCATGCGCGAGATCGCGGAGGCCCAGGGAGAGGTGGTCCTCTTCATTGACGAGCTCCATACGCTCGTCGGGGCAGGGGCCGCCGAGGGGGCGATGGACGCGTCGAACATGCTTAAGCCCGCGCTCGCCAGAGGCGAGCTCAGGTGCGTGGGGGCAACGACATTAGATGAGTACAGGAAGTACATCGAGAAGGACGCGGCCCTCGAAAGAAGGTTCCAGCCTATAATGGTCGGCGAGCCGTCGGCGGAAGATACCATTGCCATCTTAAGGGGACTCAAGGAGAAGTACGAGGTCCACCACGGGGTCCGGATAGCGGATTCCGCCATCATAGCGGCGGCTACCCTCTCAAACAGGTACATAACCGACAGGTTCCTGCCGGACAAGGCCATAGACTTGATCGACGAGGCGGCCTCGCGCCTCAGGATAGAAATAGACTCCATGCCGACCGAGATAGACGAGATCGAAAGAAGGATAATACAGCTCGAGATAGAAAAGCAGGCCTTATCCAAAGAAACCGACAAGACCTCCCGCGAAAGGCTCGAAAAGATCGAAAAGGAGCTCTCGAACTTGAGGGAAGAGAGCGCAAGGCTTAAGCTCCACTGGCAGAAGGAAAAAGAGGTCATCGGCAAGATCCGGGAGACGAAGAAAAAGATAGAAGAGGTGAAGACCGAGGCGGCCAACGCCGAAAGGGTTGGAGACCTCGGCAAAGCGGCGGAGCTTAAGTACGGAAAGCTCATCGAGCTCCAGAAGGCCTTTGAGGAGGACGGCAAAAAGCTTTCCGGGCTCCAGACCGGGACACGTATGCTCAAGGAAGAGGTCGATGGCGAGGACATTGCGCAGATAGTATCGAGGTGGACTGGAGTTCCCGTTTCGAGGATGCTCGAAGGGGAGAAGGCGAAGCTCCTTCACATGGAAGATGGCCTGAGGAGGCGCGTCGTCGGCCAGGACCAGGCCCTGAAGGCAGTTTCAAGCGCCATAAGGAGGGCGCGGGCCGGGCTCCAGGACGTGAACAGGCCGATAGGCTCGTTCATATTCCTCGGCCCGACGGGCGTAGGAAAGACCGAGACCGCGCGGGCTTTGGCAGAATTCCTCTTCGACGACGAGCGGGCGATGATAAGGATAGACATGAGCGAGTTCATGGAGAAGCATTCGGTTGCGCGCCTCATAGGCGCGCCCCCCGGCTACGTCGGCTACGCAGAAGGGGGCTATCTTACGGAAGCCGTACGGAGGAGGCCGTACTCTGTGCTGCTTTTCGACGAGATAGAAAAGGCGCACCCGGACGTCTTCAACATACTCCTCCAGATACTCGACGACGGGAGGCTTACGGACGGCAAGGGGAGGACCGTCGACTTCAAGAATACTGTCATAATAATGACCTCGAACATCGGCAGCCCCTATATTACCGAGCTGGGAGAGAAGGAATACGAGGAGATAAGGGCGCGCGTCATGGAGGCCCTGAGGGCGTCGTTCAAGCCTGAGTTCCTCAATAGGATCGACGACATCATAATATTTCATCCGCTTTCAAGGGAGCACATGAAGGCGATAGTCGAGATACAGCTGGGGCGCCTCAAGAAGATGCTCGCCGAGAAGGGTATGGAGGCAACCATAACCGAAGCCGCTAAAGGCAAGCTCGCGGACGAGGGCTACGACCCGGTATTCGGCGCGCGGTCTCTTAAGCGGTTACTCCAGAAAGACGTTTACGACGCCCTTTCGATGAAGATGCTCGAGGGCGAGTTCAGGGAAGACGAC
>DAIDBB010000081.1 GCA_027310325.1 bacterium
GAGGCCTTATGAGGCCTCCGGCACAAGCGGGATGAAGGCCGCCCACAACGGGGTGCTTAACTTCAGCGTCCTCGACGGGTGGTGGATAGAGGGCCATATCGAGGGCTACACCGGCTGGTCGATAGGCCCGGACCCGACCGAACCGACGCTTGTCCGGAGCAACGACGAGGCCGACGCCGAGGACCTTTACAATAAGCTCGAACGCGAGATCATCCCCATGTACTACGGCAACAGGACCGTCTGGATAAAGATGATGCAGAACGCCATAGGCAAGAACGCCTACTACTTCAACTCGCACCGGATGATGCGCAGGTACGTCACAGAGGCATACATAAGGTAACGGACACTGTTCGGTAAACGTCTACAATTCTATTTCATTGCTCCATTGCATTGGTTTTTCTTTGCATACTTTCTTTTTTCCCAAAAAGAAAGTATGCGCCCTCTTGACTAATCCCGATTTCCTGCTTTACTTGATGTTATTGGCGTGGAATTATTTTTCCACGCTCGAACGACCCCCGGCGATATCAGGGGAGTAAACTTTCAGAACCAAGGAGGGCACTGCCATGGCACACCAACCGAAAAAATTCGACCTTAAACTTGACGGGATATCGGAAAACCAGATCTCCCAGCACAGGGACATCCTATATACCGGCTACGTCAACAAGCTTAACGAGATAGAAGAAAGGCTCCGGAACGTCGATCTATCGAAGGCGAACCAGACCTTCAGCGACCTCCGGGCGTTAAAGTCCGACGAGACCTTCGCCCTCAACGGGGTCGTGCTGCACGAGCTTTACTTCGAGAACATGGGCGGCAGGAACATGAAGCCGAAGGGGAAGCTCTCGGACCTTATCGCCAGGGAGTTCGGCTCCTTCGAGAAGTGGTCGGACAACTTCAAGGCCTGCGGCATGGCCGCCAGGGGCTGGGTCATACTGGGGCTAAACACGTACGACGGAAAGCTCCACAACTACTGCCTCGATACGCACAACTTCAACGTCCCCGTAAACGTCATACCGATACTCGTCATGGATGTCTACGAGCACGCCTACACCATAGACTTCGGCGTCAAGAGACAGCCCTACATAGACGCCTTCATGAAAAATATCGAATGGGAGCTATGCGCTCAGAGGCTCGAAAAGATCGACCTTAAAGCGATAGAGATGCTGGCCGCAAGCTAGCTTTCGGACATATCCGAAAATAAAAGGGGGGGGACTTTCCAAAGGAAAGCCCCCCCTCTCTTTTATTTAAAGCCCTTAATCGAAAGACCGCCACTCTGCGGCAGAGTTCTAAAAGGATGCTGAAAAACCCGGAATTTGTTCAGGCTGCTCAAAAAGCTCCAGATGCGAGGCGTCGAGAAGCGAGGAATGAGGCGTACTTTTGTATGTACGCCGCAATGAACGAGCGACGCTGACAACGAAGCAGATGGACTCTTTGGGCAGCCTGCCTTCTTAAGCGCTCTCTATAAATATCCTGGCAGGGTCTTCGAGGTATTTGACTATCTTCGTCAAGAATATCGCGGCCTCGGCGCCGTCAACGACCCTGTGGTCGAACGTGAGCGAAAGAGGGAGTATCTTTCTGGGTACGACCTTGCCGTCCTTGACCCACGGCCTTTCGCTGACCTTACCCGTGCCGAGGATCGCGACGTCCGGGTAGTTTATGATGGGGGTCGCGTATGTGCCGCCGTAAGTGCCGTAGTTACTGATCGTAAAGGTCGAGCCCTTGAGCTCTTCAAGGGTTATTTTCCTGTCCCGCGCCTTTTTGCTCAGCTCCTGGAGCTCGGAGGCGAGCTCGAGAATCGTCTTCTTATCGACGTCCTTCACGACCGCCACCATAAGCCCGTCGGGAGTCTGCACGGCCACCCCTATGTTAAAGTACTTCTTTACTATTATCTCCTCGCCCTTTTCGTCTACCGATGCGTTGAGGAACGGGTGCTCGACGAGGGCGTGCTGGACGGCCTTCATGAAAAAGGGCATGAACGTAAGGTGGATCTTTTTCTCCTTCGCCACCTTTCCTTCGCGCTCGCGGAGGTCCCATAGGTCGGTCACGTCGGCGTCGTCCATGCCGGTGACGAACGCCGCGCTCCGCTGGGAGGCGAGAAGGTTTTTTACTATGCTCTTCCTTACGCCCTTTATCGGCACCCTTTCGACGGGGCCCAGTTTGGCCGCGATGGGTGCGGGCCGGGCTTCGGCAGGGGCGGCCTTGACAGCGGTAACGTCCTTTTCGGTGACCATCCCGCCGGGCCCGGTGCCGGTTACCCCGGCCAGGTCTACGCCGAGCGACTTCGCGAGCGTGCGCGCCTTTGGAGAGGCCATCACCTCTTCCGCCTCGGGCAGTGTCCCGACGACCGACACCGACGGCCTCCTTTCCGCGGCAGGCTTCTCGGCGGCAGGGGGTGGAGCGGCGGCTTCTTCCTTTGCCGGCTTCGCCGCCGCGGGCTTCTCCTCGGCGGGGGCGGGGGCTGCGGCGGCTTTTTCAGGGGCCTTGGCCTCCGCTGCCTTTGCTTCGGGCGCCTTCGCCTCAGGGGCCTTTTCTTCAGCCTTTGCCTCCTCGGTCTCTATCTTAAGGAGCGTCTCGCCGACCTTTACGGTGGAGCCCTCGGGCTTCGATATCTCAACTATCCTGCCCTTCCTCGGGGAAGGCACCTCGACTATGGCCTTGTCGGTCTCGACCTCCATCACTATCTGGTGTTCCTCGATGAGGTCGTTGGCCTTGACCCTCCATTTTACGACCTCCCCTTCGGTGATCCCTTCGCCGAGGTCCGGCAGCTTGAACTCGAATATCATCGGGGGCTCCTTTAGTCAGACTTTTGAAATGATTCCGAAAACGAAATGGTCTTTAATTGAAGCGCGGGGATAAAGGCGTGTTTTTAGACTAATATTCCATCAGAGTCTCATACGCCTTTCTGATCCTCTCCTTGTGCGGCATGAAGTTATCTTCAAGGCGGGCCATTGGAGTCACGGCCTCAGGGCCGGCGACCCTTAATACGGGCGCCTTCAGATACCCTACGGCCTCCTCTGCGGCAAGGGCCGCCACTTCGGCCCCGAGCCCCATGTTGCGGGTGGCCTCATGGACTATGGCGAGGCGGCCCGTCTTTTTGACGGAATTGAGTATCGTCTCCTCGTCGAGGGGCTTAAGCGTCATAAGGTCTATTATCTCGGCGTCAAAGCCCTCGGCGGCCTCTGCCGCCCTGTGGAGCATGGTGCCCCAGGCCACGACGGTAAAGTCCTTGCCCTCCTGGTAGACGGACGCCTTTCCGAGAGGGACCGTATATATCTCGTCCGGCACCTCGGACTTAACGGCCCTGTAGAGCCTCGACGGCTCGAGGAATACCACAGGGTTCGGGTCCCTTATCGCCGAGATGAGAAGCCCCTTGGCGTTATAGGGCGTTGACGGAACGACGACCTTAACGCCCGCCATATGGCAGAAAAGCGCCTCCGAGGATTCGGAATGGAGCTCCGGGGCCTTTATCCCTATACCGTAAGGCGTCCGGACGACCAGGGGGCACGAGAACCGTCCCCGCGAGCGCGAGCGTATCCGGGCGGCGTGCGAGAATATCTGCTCTATCGCCTCGTATACGAAGCCCATGAACTGTATCTCGGCAACGGGCTTGAGCCCGTAGGCGGCCATCCCCACGGCGGCGCCGACTATCCCAAGCTCCGCAAGAGGGGTATCCACGACCCTATCCGGGCCGAACTTGTCGAGAAGCCCCTCGGTTACCCTAAATACCCCTCCGTCCCTTCCGACGTCCTCGCCTAAAATGACAACGTCCTTGTCCCTTTCCATCTCCTGCGAAAGGGCCTGGTTTATCGCCTGGACGATATTTATTTTTCCCATCCGAACTCCTTCAACTCCCTTTTCTGCCTCGGCGTAAGCTCGTCATAGGTATAGCGTATTATGTCGGCGGGGTCAGGCGCGGCGTAGGATTCGGCCGCCTGTATGTTCTTGTCGGCCTCTTCCTGGGCCTTCTTCGAAATACCGTCCTCGTACTCCTTTGTCCAAAGCCCCTTCTTCTCCATGTAGAGCCTTAGCCTTATCAAGGGCTCCTTCTGTTTCCACGCCTCAACCTCCTCCCTGGAGCGGTACCTTGTGGCGTCATCGGAGGTAGTATGGTCGTCGAGCCTGTAAGTGAAGCACTCTATAAGCGTTGGGCCTTTCCCGTCCCTCGCCCTTTGGAGCGCGTCCTTTGTCGCCCTGTATACGGCAACTATGTCGTTTCCGTCTACCTGTACGCCCTCGAACCCGTAGGAAAGCGCCCGCTGGGCTATGGTCCTGGCCGCGGTCTGCCGGCTGCGTGGTACCGATATTGCGTACTGGTTGTTCTGGCAGATGAATACCGCGGGGGCCTTAAGAACGCCCGCGAGGTTAAGAGACTCGTGGAAATCCCCCCTCGATGAGCCGCCGTCCCCGAAGTACGTCACCGCCGCGCTCTTGGTCCCCCTGTACTTCATGGCCCAGGCCGCGCCCATGGCATGTGGTATCTGCGTGCCCACCGGGACGCTCATCGGGAATAGGTTTATCCCTTCCGGCGACTTCATCCCCCTCTCGTCCCCTGCCCAGTACCTGTAAAGCATCCAGAGCGGGTAGCCTCGGGCGACAAAGACCCCGGATTCCCTGAACGACGGGAAGACCCAATCGTCCTTTTCGAGCGCAAGGGCGCTTCCTATCTGCGAGGCCTCCTGCCCGAGGATGGAGGCGTAGGTGCCGAGTCGGCCCTCCCTCTGAAGGGCTAAAGCCCTCTGGTTAAAGGTCCTGGCCAGCATTATGGTCTCGAAGAATTTTTTAAGGTCGCTATCCGTTAAGTCCGGCATGAGCGAGGCGTCGGCCTCGCCTTTTTCATTGATTATCTGTAGGTATTTTACGTCGAATCTTTCGATGACCTCGATTGG
>DAIDBB010000083.1 GCA_027310325.1 bacterium
TTCGACAAGTCTCCGTATCCGCGCGCCTACCGCGCCTCCCTCGATCCCTCCGGTGATGGCCGCCGGCATCATGGCCATTTCCTTTTGAAATGCCGCGACCTTCAAGAGCGCTCCGGCAAGGCTGAGCATTTCATTTGCAGAAGCCCCGGCGGCATCGTCAGCTTCCTGCTCCTTCTTGAAGCGTACATAACCGACGAGATATTTTATCAGCGGTATATAAAAAAACATGTCCTTGAGAAGCGTAAATATAAAGAACCTCAGGGGGTCATGATGCCTTTTGTGGTGGAGTTCGTGGAGAAAGACCGCTTTGATCTCGTCTCTATCAAGGCCCGAGAGAAGCCCCGTCGACATGTATACGACGGGCCTGAACAGCCCATGCGTGAAGGCCGCCTTGCTTGCCTTGTCCCTGATGAGGACCACCGAGCCGCGTCTTTGAGACAGCGGCAGCTTCCTTATGGCCCTGTTTGCCTTTACGAGGCCCGCTATACCCCTGATAATTCCGTACAGGATCCCCGCTGCAAGGACCACCACCCCGGGCCAGAGCAACGCCAGCTTTATCATGCTTGAATATTCGACGCATCGCACAAAAATGCTCTGGCAGAATTCCGCCACCTGGTATGTGAGATGCAGGAGCGACGGCAGCCCGTAGGTCATCCAGAGGAGGGCGCCCGACATTATGCCCGACATTATCAGTAAAGGCAGTATTACGGTCACCGGCGCCAGGCCTTCCTTTCCATTTCTTTTTTCTTGCTCTCGATAAGAAAGGCGAGCCTGTCGAGTTCCAGCGGGTGCGTGTCCGCGAGCATATCCACAAAAGAAGCCGACGCGCCGCTTGCCGATATCTCAAAGATGCTTTTGAGCATCTCCTTGGAGACCTTGCCCGCGAACTCGTCTTTTGTAAAGGCAGGCTTGAATATGTAAACGCTTTCTCCCCTGACCTTCTTTACGAAATTTTTGTTAGTAAGCCTCTCGATGACCGTCAATACGGTCGTAAGGGCGATCTCCCTCTTGCTCTTGATGCTGTCGAATATCTCTTTGCCTGTAGCATCGCCTTTAGACCATAATACATCGAGTATTTCCTGCTCGAGGCGGCCGAGTATCTTTCCGTATCCCTCTTTTGTGTTTTTTTCCATGATGTTACCCATAAACTAATATTACCCAGGTAAGCCCTGTTACATTCCGATTTTCATTCTATTCGACAATTTGTAGAATGTCAAGCAAAAAACATTCACTAAAATTTATTTTTTCTGTCTTTTTCCAGAGGTGCGCAAAAATTACTGCAATTATAATATGTTACAGATGGCGAATTGAAACTTATAGATTGTCGCGATTCAGTTCTGCCGCCCATATTCAATTTATCGGGCGCTCCCAACGTCTCGAACTCTCTATCCTTACCCGTTAAGGCGTTAATCAAACCCCCCTGGGGCCGATTTTCCCGTTTACGAAATTATATATGGGCACGAATACTATCCCGATATACGCGCCATAAAGAAAACTCTCCGCCAAACCGAGGATGAACCCCGGTAGGGTCAGCCATTTGAACGCGGGCAATATTGATTCGAGGAAATTCGACATGCCGTGGAGCCTCTGCGGGACAAGAATCCCGTAAAGAACGCACAAAAGAAAAGTGAAAGACGTAAAAAGACCCAACGACCAGCTCACGACTTTCATATTCATCAGCATCCGCGGCCTCCTTTTTTATCTTTCTTTTCCGTGCTCTCTTCGCCCGGGTGTCCCGTATGCCCACCCGCGGCCTCTCCGCCTCCGTGGCCTTCATGGTCCTCACTCCCGCGGCCGTGTCCTCCATGCATGCCGTGGCTGAAAAAATGAATGGCTATAAAAAAGACGAAAAACAGTATAAAAACCCAGTTCTCTCTGACCCATGCCATATGGACTCCTATTCCTTTGAGAAAAAATTATAGACGAGCACAAAAACCGCGCCAAGGATGTACC
>DAIDBB010000086.1 GCA_027310325.1 bacterium
GAGCGAACACCACGCCTTCGGACAGACCGATACCATGGCCGGCGATTATGCCGAAGACCTCGCGGCCGCGATGCTGGCCTCTACACTCGGCATAACGCTCGATGAAAACCTCGGATGGGATGAGAAAAAAGAGATATACAGGATAAGCGACAAGATAGTAAAGACGACCAATATCACCCAGTCCGCGATAGTAAAGAGCGACGGCCGGTACACCACGGTCGTTTCATCCGCGGTACTTGTGCCGTAGCTTTTTTTTAACGGGCAAGTTTTCGAAAAGGGGACGGGCGCCTGAAAAGCGCGGGACCGGCGGGACTTAAACGGTATCGAAATGAGAGTCGGACTCACTTACAATCTTAAAAAGGAAGCCGAGGCGGGCGTCCCTTCGGACTTCTACGCCGAATGCGACGAAATAGAGACCGTCGAGTCCGTAAAGGCGGCACTTCTCGAGCGCCACGAGGAGGTCGTGATGATCGAGGCGGACGAAGAAGCCTATGAGAAGCTGAGGAAAACAAGGCCGGAGATGGTCTTCAATATGGCCGAGGGGATATGGGGCGAGAGCAGGGAGTCCCAGATGCCGGCGATAATGGAGATGCTCCGGATACCTTACACGGGCTCATCCCCGCTCACGCTCGCGCTCTGCCTCAATAAGGCCAGGGCCAAGGAGGTCCTCTCCCATTACGGCATCCCCACCCCCAGGTTCGTCGTCGCCGAGAGCCAGTCTCTTGAAGTCGAACGCCACCTTACTTTCCCGATGATAGTAAAGCCGCTCTTCGAGGGCTCGAGCAAAGGGATCAAGAACGATTCAATCGTCTCAAGCCGCGAGGAGCTTAAGGCAAGGGTCGCGACCATAGTAAACGAGTACAAGGAGCCCGCCCTGGTGGAAGAGTACATTGACGGCAGGGAGTTCACGGTTGCCCTCCTGGGTAACGGCAGGGACCTCAAGACCCTCCCGATAGTGGAGATAAATTATTCATGCCTGCCGGAGGGGGTCAATCATATATACTCATATGAGGCGAAGTGGGTTCTGGACAAGCCGGAAAACCCTCTTAATATCTTCAGCTGCCCGGCGGACGTGAATGAAAGGCTTAAAAAGGCGATCGAGAACGTCGCCAGGGACGCTTTCAGGGCCCTTGACGTCAAGGACTGGTGCAGGATAGATATAAGGCTTGATTCAAACGGGACGCCGCATATATTGGAGCTTAACCCCCTTCCGGGAATACTTATGGACCCGAACTGCAATTCCTGCTTCCCCAAGGCGGCAAGGGCCGCCGGGATGACCTTTGGGGGCCTCGTAAACGCCGTCGTGGACGCGGCGCGCGAGAGGTACGGGATATGAAAAAAAAGGTCAACATAATATTCAATGACGACGGCATCGACCACTATGTCCTCGACGGAAGGGAGATAAAGCTCGAGGACAACAATATAGCCGATACCGTAAAGGAAGTGGACGGGGCCCTCAGGAAAGAAGGGTTCGACACCCGCGTTACGCCCCTAAAGGGGTGCGACATCGGCGTGCTCGACGGCTTCATACGCGACATCAAGGGCGAGGACCAGCTGATATTCAACCTCTGCGAGGCGGCGTTCGGCAAAAGCAGTTTCGAGATGAACATCGCCGCCCTTCTCGAGCTTTACGGGCTCGAGCACACGGGGAGCGGCCCCCTTACGCTGGGCCTCGCTCTCGACAAGGGCCTTACCAAGGACATTCTGAACAGCCGCGACATAATGACCCCCGAGTACGCGGTCCTGAGGGAACCGCCGACCAAGCTTAAAAGGAGCCTGAAGTTCCCTTTGATCGTCAAGCCCCTCAGGGAGGACGCCAGCATCGGCATAGACTCCGGGGCGGTGGTAAAGACGATGAAGGCACTGAGAAAAAGGGTCGAGTTCATAATAAATACCTTCAGGCAGCCGGCCATAGTCGAGGAGTACATAGACGGAAGGGAATTCAATATCGCGGTCCTCGGTAACGGCAGGGAAATACGGGCGTTGCCGCCCTCGGAGATAGATTTTACGGAGTTCCCGGAAACGCTCCCGAGGATAGTCTGCTACGAGGCCAAGTGGGTCACGGAAAGCCCTCTTTATAAGAAGTCGAAGCCGGTCTGCCCCGCCAACGTGCCCGACTCCATGAGGGCCGAGCTCGAGAGCGTGGCCCTCAAGGCTTATGAGACCATGGGATGCAGGGATTACGCGAGGGTCGACGTGAGGGTCGGGGAGGACGGCAACATAAAGGTCCTTGAGGTGAACCCCAACCCCGACATATCGATAGACGCCGGGTTGGCGCGGGCCGCCAAGGCCGCGGGCCTCGAGTATCCGAAGCTTATCTCATCGATTGCCGAGGCCGCCTGCGCGAGATATCACGCGGTGGCGGAATCCGCGATCGAGTGCGTTTGATGCTTAAGGCCGTAAACGGCCCGCGTACGTTATGACGCATACCCGTATAAGGAAGGTATCGGCGCAGGACAGGCCCGCTCTGCTCGGCATCATAAACGCGACCGAGAACCTGAGCGCGGAGGAAAGGGACTGCGCGGTCGAACTTTTGGATATATACTTGAATGACCCGCTCCAAAAGGATTATTTCTTCATCGCGGCGGCGGACGGCTCTAACCGGCCTCTTGGCTACGTATGCTACGGGAAAACGCCGCTTACCGACGCCGTTTACGACCTGTACTGGATACTCGTCCATCCGGACAAGAGGCGCTCCGGGATAGGCGGAAGGCTTCTTGAACATGCCGAGGAGATACTGAAAAGAGAGGGCGCAAGGGTCCTCGTGGCCGAGACATCGGGGCTTAAGACTTACGAGGCGGCAAGAGGGTTTTATCTCAAGAACGGGTTCATCGAGGAGGCGCGGGTCAGGGAGTTTTACAAGCCGGGCGATGACCTCGTCGTTTACGTAAAAAGGATAAAGAGGTCCGCGTAAGTCAAAGCTTAGAGAGAAAGGTGGGTATAAATTGGAGCTTGAAAGCATAAAAAAGATATACGCCGGGTATTCAAACGTCTACGACGCGCTCTTTAAGCGTTTTTTTTACCCGAGGATAAAGCACGCCATCTCGTACATGGACATAAAGCCCGGCGACAGGATCCTCGACGTCGGCGTCGGCACCGGCCTTTCGCTTTCCGTATTTCCGAGATACTGCAAGGTTGTGGGGATAGACCTTTCGACGGAGATGCTCCGGAAGGCCAAGGAGAAGATAGAGGCAAACCATCTTAATAACATCAAGGTCATGTCGATGGACGCGATGTGCGTGGGCTTCAAGGACGACTCCTTCGACAAGGTCTTTATCTCCCACGTGGTCACCGTCGTCCCGGACCCGTACAAGGTCATGTCCGAAGTGAGGAGGGTATGCAGAAAAGGCGGCCAGGTGGTGATAGTAAACCACTTCAAGAGCAAGAATAAGGTCATCGAAACGGTGGAAAAGATTATAAACCCGGTCTGCAAGAAGATAGGCTGGAGGTCGGACCTCTGCCTTAACGAATTTCTGGACAAGTCCGGGCTAAACGTAAAGCAGAAGTACATGCTTAAAAAACTCGATTTCTGGCACATCGTCTTCGCCACTAATGAAAAATAGCCTCCGGAAACGCATCCGGCCTCCCCGGCCCCTATAAAGTAAAAACAAAAAGACGATTTTGTGCGCTCAAAATGAAATCCTCTCCGGTCACAGGATCCAGCTCATGACCGTCGAAGACCTTGACGAGGTCCTTCGGATCGAAAGGGACTCCTTTCCCAAGCCCTGGACAAGGGACCAGTTCGAGAGCGAGCTCAAGAACCCGGTCTCGACGGCCTATGCCCTCAAGGTGACCGAGGGGGGCAAGGAAAAGCTCGGGGCCTACATAATATTCTGGGTCGTACACGGCGAGGCCCACGTGCTCGATATAGCCGTGAACCCGGGGATGAGGCGCAGGGGCCTTGCGACCGCGCTCCTTGACGCCGCCCTTGAACAGATGCGCAGAAACATGGTATATGAGGTCTTCCTCGAGGTAAGGATGTCCAACTGGTCCGCGATAAGCCTCTACAGGAAGTTCGGGTTCAGGGAAAGCTTCATAAGAAGAAACTATTACGGCGACGAGGACGCCATAGTGATGACACTCGTCTTTTGACGGACACTTACTGACATGGAAGAAAAGCCTAAAAAGATCCTATACAACAGGCAGGCGTCGGCCCATTATTACAGGATGGGCATTTCCTGGGCCACGCCAACGATTGCGCCCGGACAGTTCGTAATGGTAAGGGTGACCGACGGGCTCGACCCCCTTTTAAGGAGGCCCTTCGGCATCTATAATATTCTCGGGCCGAAGGGGAAGTCCAGGGGGACCGGGATAGAGCTCCTTTACAAGGTCGTCGGCAAGGGGACCAGGATACTCTCGACGAGGAAGCCCGGGGATGATATCGACGTCATAGGTCCGCTCGGCGACGGGTTCCCTTACCCCTCGGGCTTCAGGAAGGTAATAATGGTTGCCGGAGGGATGGGCTTAGTGCCGCTTTACCTCATGGCAAAGGAGCTTCACGGCGCTACCCTCCTCTTCGGAGCAAGGGCCAGGGAAGAGACCGTTTTTATAAAGGACTTCAGGAAGTTCATGCGCAATGTCAAGGTGGCCACGGAAGACGGAAGTTACGGCAGGAAGGGGCTCGTAACCGAACTCCTTGAAGAGGAGATTTCGTCGGGCTCGGTCATATACGCATGCGGACCCATAGGGATGCTTAAGCAGGCATCCGCCATCGCGCGGCGGGCGGATGTTAAATGCTTCGTCTCGCTTGAGCGCTCAATGGCCTGCGGCATAGGAGTATGTCTCGGGTGCGCGGTAAAATCGAGGCCGCACAAGGGTTCCGGGAGCGGAGTCTACAGGATGGTCTGCTCAGACGGCCCGGTCTTCGACAGCGCCGACATAGACTGGGACTCTTTTAACCTATGAATAAGGGCGTAAAAAAAACAAGCCGCCTGGCGGTTGAAATTGCCGGGATACGGTTCAAAAACCCTGTACTGACGGCCTCAGGCACCTTCGGATACGGCTCCGAGTATGCCCCGTATACGGACCTCGGCAGGCTCGGAGGCATCGTGGTGAAGGGCCTTTCGCTTGAGCCGCGGGCAGGAAACCCCGGCCCCAGGACGGTCGAGACGCCTTCGGGGATGCTTAACGCCATCGGGCTTCAAAACGTGGGCGTAGAGAGCTTCATAAAGGAAAAGATGCCCTTCCTTAGACGTCTTAAGACCAACGTCATAGCCAATATCTTCGGCGAGACCGTGGAGGATTACAAAGAGGTCGCAAGGAGGCTTGACGGTGTGGCCGGGCTGACTGCGCTTGAGATAAACATCTCATGCCCGAACGTAAAAAAGGGCGGCATCGCTTTCGGGGTCGTCCCAACTGAGGCGCACAGGGTGGTATCCGCCGTAAAAAGCTCGGTCGGGCTGCCCGTCATAACAAAGCTTTCGCCCAACGTAACGGATATAAGAGTAATGGTAAAGGCGGTCGAGGAGGCAGGGACCGACGCCGTCTCGCTAATAAATACCATAACTGGGATGGCAGTGGACGTGGAGAAGAGAAGGGCGCTGCTCGCCACAAAAACAGGGGGGCTATCCGGGCCAGCGATAAGGCCCATAGCCGTAAGGATGGTCTGGGAGGCGGCCCAGGTCGCGACCAGGCCGATAATAGGCATAGGCGGCATAATGACCGCGAAAGACGCCCTTGAGTTCATCATCGCCGGCGCCTCCGCCGTCCAGATAGGGACGGCCAATTTCGTTGACCCCGACTCCGCGGTCAAGGCCGTAGACGGGATCGAGGAGTATCTAAAAAGGCACAGGACCTCCGTTAAGGACCTTATCGGGTCGCTTAAGGCCTGAGGCCGCCCTTATCTCTGATAGACCCCCATGGTGGTCGCCTCGGCGAGCACGTGGTCCTTCATCGCCATCAGGACCTCATTTTTACTCGCCCCGGAGGGCAGTCCAAGCGTATCGACGTCAAGGGCTATCAATTTAAAGTAATACCTGTGGCGGCCGTGCCCCTTGGGCGGGCAAGGCCCTCCGTAGCCCATCCGGCCGAAATCCGTATGACCGTTCTTAAGGCCGCCTTCGGAGACCGCCTTATTCCCGTCGCCCCTGTTAAGCTTCCTCGTTGAGGCGGGCAGGTCATAGACTACCCAGTGAGTGAATGTGCCCATCGGCGCGTCCGGGTCCTCCACGATAAGGGCAAAGCTTTTCGTCCCTGCCGGCGCGTCTTCCCAGGAGACCTCCGGAGAGAGGTCCTCGCCGTCGCAGGTAAACTTTTTGGGTATGCTGTGTCCCTCTGTAAAGTCCGGGCTTTTTATCCTGAAACCCATCTTCTCACCTCCGTTTGCGTTGAAACCGAAGAATGTCAGTGCCAGTAGAACTCCCGCTAAATAAAAAAGTTTATCGACTCTCCCCGAGTAACGGCTCATGGCCCCCTCCTCTATCACTATACAAATTCTATATAGAAATTCCCAAATTGCAACCTTTCCATTTTTTATAAACGCTCGTGGAATTGAGAGATCAATAGTAATATAATCGTCCGGGAGGCTTGCTTGAAGGTCCTTTTTATAATAAATCCCGCAGCCGGCGGACTTAAATCCGGCAGAAATCTGATTGAGGCGATAAGAAACACCCTTCGATCCGAGGAGAGGGACTTCGAGATAGAAGTCCCCCCTTCCAGGGAAAGCGCGAGAGAGCTTTCAAACGTTGCCGTCCGGGAGGGTTATGACGCGGTATTCGCGTGCGGCGGGGATGGCACCATAAATGACGTAGCTTCAGGGCTTGTGGCAACAGATACCGCCCTTGGCATAATCCCGGCTGGTTCAGGAAACGGCCTCGGAAAGTCGCTCGGCATCCCTGAGGACCCGGGGGCCGC
>DAIDBB010000117.1 GCA_027310325.1 bacterium
CTGTAAATATAATGTGCACGGTATGGGAATCCGGCTCAAAAATTTATGCCGAAAAAATCAGATTAAAATAAGAGCTAATCTATTCCATCTTATGTTCTGAGATGGTAATTACCTGACACTTGACTGTTTAAAAGAGATGGTCATACCGCCCCTGGCTGGGTTATAGATGAAGTTACCACACTTTATCCAGACCCGGAAAGGAGAACGACATGACCACCACCAGCAAGATAGCACGAAGGAAGCTCTCACTTCTACAATTAGCTTCAGACCTCTCGAATGTCTCAAAGGCCTGCAAGATTGTGGGCTATTCACGCCAGCAGTTCTACGAGATAAGGCGCAACTACCAGACATACGGTGCCGATGGTCTGCTTGACCGGCTCCCCGGCGCGCGCGGCCCTCATCCCAACCGCGTTGACGAGCTAACCGAGAAGGCCATCCTTGAGCATTGTCTCGCTCAGCCCACCCACGGCCCTCTGCGCGTTGCGCAGGAGCTGACGCTAAAAGGCGTACAGGTAAGTTCAGGAGGCGTCCGTGGCGTATGGAGCAGGCATAACCTCATGACGAGGCACCAGAGGCTTTTAAGGCTCGAAGGAGCCGTGAAGGAGCGCAAGGTGGAGATTACGGAGGCGCAGGTGCGCCTCCTTGAGAGATTCAGCCCCGAGTTCAGGGACCGGCACATAGAGACCCGCCACACGGGCGACCTCGTGGCTGTTGACACGTTCTTCGTAGGCACGCTCAAGGGCGTGGGACGGGTATATCTGCAGTCGGTCATAGACTGCCACTCGCGCTATGCCTGGGGCCGCCTCTACACGACCAAGCTCCCGGTGACCGCAGTCCATGTCCTGAACGAGGACGTGCTGCCGTTCTTTGAAAGACATGAGGCCTCGATAACCACGGTGCTATCCGACAACGGCAGGGAGTACTGCGGCAGGCCCGACAGCCACCCCTATGAGCTCTTCTTACAGATAGAGGGCATTGAGCACAGAACGACCAAGGTCAAGAGGCCCCAGTCAAACGGCTTCGTTGAAAGGCTCCACCGCACTCTTCTGGACGAGCACTTCCGGATACAGGGCAGGAAAAAGTGGTACAATACGGTCGATGAGATGCAGGCCGATCTCGATAAGTACCTCAAACACTACAACAACGACCGCACTCATCAGGGCCGGAACATGAACGGCAGGACGCCTTACAAGGCCTTCATCGATGGCCTGCCAAAACCAAAAAAAGAGGAGGTGAAGGCGAGCAAAAAAGCGGCTTAAACGGAAACCCCGCCAGGGGGCGGTACTGTCAGGTGAATACCGTCACTGTACATTTTGTCAAAACATTTTTTTAATTCTTCTTATTAATTTATTTATTTTTTCTCTATTAATTTTGCTCTTTTCATTTTTTTTCTGTTCATATAAT
>DAIDBB010000124.1 GCA_027310325.1 bacterium
GATAATAGCCGCGCACCATGAGAACTTCGACGGCAGCGGTTACCCCAGGGGCCTCAAAGGCGCGGCAATACCCCTGTCGTCGAGGATAATAAGCGTCGCCGACCTTTATGACGCGATGAGCAGCGACAGGCCCTACCGCAAGGGACTTCCCCAGGACGTCATCATCAAGGAGATGAAAAGGGTCGCCGGGACGCAGCTCGACCCGGAGATAGTCAAGATATTCATCGAAAACAGGGTGTATCTTTCCATAAGGGACAGTGGATACGCCGCATCCGGAGACCCGGCACACAATGGATAAAGCGGGCAAGGGAAGGCTTCTCCTCAACTACCTCGTCGTCTCGATCATGCTGTTCATGACCGCCGTCCTCGGTATCTTCATATACATGAGCGTTCACATGAAAGACAAGATCGTCTTTCATGTCGTCCAGCAGACCGAATTGATCTCGGAGCTCATCACCCGTTCCACGCTCGATATCATGAGGGACGGGCATGACGGCAAAAGATATTCCATGATCATGTCTTACGGGAACCTTATCGGAGTGGACGATATCGGCATATTCAGGGCCGACGGTCACGAGGCCTTTAGCGGGCCATCCCCGGGGGACGGCGGAGCGCATCGCGTCATCGCTAAAAACGAGATGTCGAGTTTAGAAAAAGCCGTCTCCACGATGAACAACGCGGGGTTCTTCGACCAGGAAAAGATGAGCTACTCGCAGTATGTGCCGCTCAAGGCCGAGGGGGGCTGCGCGTCCTGCCATAAGAAGGAAAACGAGGTCCTCGGGGTGCTTAAGATCAGGCTTTCCGACGAAGGCGACTTCGAGCTCCTGAATTACGTCCGGAAGCTCATATGGGCGTTCGGCTTCATAGTTTTTCTCCCGGCCATGGGGCTCCTGATCGCCGGGGCCATCATGAAAGAGAAGTCCAGGACCTACGGACAGCTCCAGAAAAGCAACGAGGACCTCTCTAGGACGTATGACGAGCTGAACGAGACGAAGCATTACCTTCAGATGATCCTGGACAACTCCAGGGTCATTATCATCACTACCGACACGGTCGGACGCATCGTCGAGTTCAACAGGGAGGCGGAAAACCTCCTTGAGTACGGCAAAAACGAGGTGGCCGGCAAAAACGTGCTCATGCTCTATGAAAACCCGGTACAGAGGGCGGCCATCCTCGACGAGATCGGCCCGTTGGGCGATAACGTATGGGCGGTGAGGAACCGGGAGGTCCTGTTGAGGTCGAAATCGGGCAAGGTCTACCATGTAAGCCTGACGCTCTCTTCGATGCTTAACGATAAAGGAAAACCTATCGGGACCGTGGGCGTAGGCAAGGACATCACGGAACAGAAGATGCTTCAGTTCAAACTCCTGCAGACCGAAAAGCTCGCCGGCATCGGGACGCTCGCTTCGGGGATAGCCCATGAGATAAACAATCCGCTCGCGGGGATCCTGGGCATGGCCGAGGCGATACTGGACGAAGATGATATATCGGTAATCAAGTCCTACACGGAGGACATCGTCAAGTACACGGTAAACGCAAGCAACATCGTGAAGGAGCTGTCCTCCTATTCGCGCTCGACCCACAACGCCGGCAACTCGACCGTCAACCTCGCCGCGGTAATCGAGGACTCGCTCAAGATGGCAAGGCACTCCGAGTCCTTTAAGTCAATAGAGCTCGTGACCGACCTGCAGAAGGACTGCACGATCATAGCCAACAGCGGCGAGCTGCAACAGGTCTTCGTAAACCTTACCGTTAACGCCATACACGCCATGGAGGACAGGGGCACGCTTACGCTTAAGTGCAGCCGGGAGGGGACCTTCGTAAGGGCCGAGGTCATCGATACCGGAAGAGGCATAACGGAGGAGAACCTCAACCAGATATATGATCCTTTCTTTACGACAAAGCCCCCGGGCAAAGGAACGGGGCTCGGCCTTTACGTGGTCTATAAGATCGTGACCAAGCACAAGGGCAGCATCGAGGTCAAAAGCAAGGCGGGGCAGGGCACGGCATTCATACTGAAGTTCCCTTCCGAGGCGGCGGCCCGGGTCTAGTTCGGCCGGTTCCAAGATTGATGTTGCAGATTTTTAGCATATATGATTTTATTCCCGTGATTTTTCTCAAGGAGAGGGCCCTGAAGAAACCTGGTTTGCGCATCTTGACCGTCATTCTGGCGAGTTGCCTTCTGGCCTCCGCCCCTTCGCGGGTCCGGGCCGGGGACGACCGGCTGGACCGCCTCGAAAAGGAGGTGACCGGCCTTAAACAGGAAAATGAAGACCTGAAGAAACGTCTTGGCGACTTGGAGGCGGACCAGGAAGAGATCAGGAATAACGTCGGGCTGCTATCGAAATACCTTGACGTCAGCGGATACGCCGACGTGCAGTATGACCTTACGGACTCCAGGACCGACAACAGCAAGTTCAGGGTCCGCCATTTGAGCTTTTTCTTCTCGAAGGACATCACCAAAGAATGGAAGCTTTTTTCGGAGGTCGATTTCGAGGACGCCCCGCGCTTCGAAGCGGACCGGAATAGCGGCAACCTGAAAAAGGCGCAGGGTACGGTATTCGTCGAGCAGGTGTACGTCGAGTACCGCCCGTCATTCAGCCTGGACGCCAGGCTGGGAAGGTTCCATACCCCTTTCGGCATCTGGTCCATCTATCATTTTCCGCCTTACGTGCCTTTCCAGACCAACCCGCTTTTCTTCGAAAATACGTTCCCAGAGGTGTCCGACGGCATTCAGCTCAGGTATTCCTTTTCCGTGAAGGACATGCCCCTTGACACGAACGTATATGTCTCAAACGGCGGGGGCAACGCCGGCGGCACCGACGGCAACGCAAGCAAGGCGGTCGGGGCCAGGGTAAATCTGGAGGTCGTTCCGGGCGCTTCGTTAGGAGGCTCTTATTACAGGGACAGGGACAACCTTAATATACTCAGGAGCAGTTACGGGGCGCACCTGCTCCTGTCCTATAAGGCATTGAAACTGCAGGGAGAATATGTTATACGGGAAAACGAGATTTCCAGCGGTCCGAAGTTCCGAGATAACGGCCTTTACGCGGCCCTTACATATGATTTGGGAAAGTGGACGTTTGCCGCCAGATACGACAGATGCAGGTGCAACGCGCTCGACGAACAGGTTGCCGGCTCTTCCCTTTTCCGTTATACCGGGGCCGTCAACTATCACTTTGCCCACAACGTCGTCGGCAAAGTCGAGTACGACAGGACCGTATCGCCCGACCGCTCGCTTGATGAGAACCGGGCCATCTTCGCTATCGCCGTGGCCGTGGGAGATCTTTAGATGGGTAGAATCAGTTTCTCGCTTCTAACGGTCCTGGTTCTGGCGCTTAATATCGTTGCATTCAATGTCGAAGCGACCGGTGAGCCGGTGGCCGTTATCGTCAACAAGGCAAATCCCGCAGAAAGCCTCAGCGAAGCCTATATAAAGAAGATATATACCAACGGCGTCCTGAGCTGGCCCGACGGCGTGCCCATAACCATCTACGACCTGAGCCTTCAGGACCGGGTGCGCGCCGCGTTCTCGGAGAAGATACTGGGGATGTCCGCGGACAGGGTCGCCGAGGAGTGGGCGCACCTTAAGATCACCAATCATGCGAAGAACCCGCCCTATACCATGAAAAGCGAGGCGCTAATAATAAGGCGGGTAGCGTCGGAAAAAGGCGCCATAGGCTACGTTTCCTACAGCGCGGCCAAGAACAGCCAGGACGTGAGGATCGTCAATACCCTTCAGTAAGATAATAGATGCGTGCGGTCCCCTGGGGGGCTTTATCGCGGGACACGCCTGTCACTTCATTTCCGGACTCTCCATATCATAATAATAATAGAACGCCTCCCTCTCTCCGATAGGCCTAGTAAAAGTAAATTTGAAGGGTTCCGCGACAAGCCTTCTGGCGGCGGTGCCTACGCTTCTTGACGGCAGGGTAAACGGAAGGGACACGATAAAAAAGGCCGTGCCTGCGGCTAAAGAGACTATCCCCAGAGGCCTTACAAGGACGACATCAAACGCCATCGCCCCGGCGGAAGGGGGATTTACGGTATCTTTCGCGTCCGTAGCGGCTGAACAGACGCCCGAAAGCATTACGAGGACCAGGACGGCTGCAATGGCCTTTTTCACCTTTACCTCCGGGTTTAGAGGCGCACTCCATTAAATTATAGCCGTTAAACCCGAATTTTCAAGGGCGAAGAGGCGTTACTTAGGACCTCGCCATTTCCACGAGTTGCCTGAATGACGGATGAAAAGGACCGCAGACGATATTCTCGATCAGGTCCTTTGAGGGATGGAGCCCCATTTTTATTACGGGTATGCGGGCCTCTTTAAGAAGGCCGGATATTTCCCTGCAGACAGTGACCATATTTTCAAGCGTCCAGGGGACATAACGGCCGCCAAGGTACATCTCGTGAAGGGCGGTGTTTTTCAACACCAGCGTAGGGTAGACCCTGACGAAGTCCGGGGACAACGCGATTATCCTCCTCGTCGTCTCAAGGACCGTCTCAACGGTATCTCCAGGCAGCCCGGGCATGAACTGGAGCCCTATGCCTGCAAAACCTCTCAGCATCTTGACGGCGGCCTCCGTGCAAAGCGAATCGTGCCCCCTGCCCGAAAGCCTCAAGACGTTATCATCCATCGATTGCACACCGATCTCAACCGTGTCGACACCGTATCTCTTGAGATGGTCCGCCGTACCGTCATGGACATAATCCGGGCGCGTGGAGATCCGAATGCCGTCTATCATGCCGGCCTCCAGATGCCGGTGGGCGATTTCAAGATACCTTGTCTGGACGTCCAGGGGTAGTCCCGTGAAGCTTCCCCCGTAGAACGCGACCTCTTTTTTTCCGCAATTTTTCCACGTCGCCAGGTAGGACTCGATCGTGGCGGCCACTTCATAGGTTTCAGGAAGCCTCTCTTCGCCCGTGATCGAAGCCTGGTCGCAGAAGACGCACCGGTTCGGGCACCCACCGAAAGGTATGAAGACGGGTATTATAAGCTGTTTCTTGCGCGCCATAGGTAGAATAGGCCTGAACCGGGATGGCCGCCGAACGGAGTGGGCTAGTCCTCCGGGGCGGACCCCCTCCGGGAAGAGGTCCTTAAGTCCGGCGGCCCGTTCAGGATGTCTTTGAGCTTTTTGAGGGCTTCGCCGGCCGCGTACTGCTCGGCGTCCTTTTTCTTCGAGGCGGACCCGGCCCCGAGCACCTCTCCGGTTATAACGACCTCGACCTCGAATATTTTTCGGTGCGGTGGGCCGTCCTCATTGACAAGCCTATATTTCGGGGC